>CAZHNE010000095.1:5163-6859 GCA_964533775.1 uncultured Spirochaetaceae bacterium
TTAGCACTTTCGAAAGCTTGTTGGATTTTAGAAACATCTATTTCGATTTCTTTTGCTTCTTCTTTTAGCTTTTCAATTCTTTTGTATTTGTCTTTTATGTCTTCTTCATTTAATAAAAGTTTATCTTCTAACGCTTTTGCTTTATCAAAAGAACTCTGCTGGCTTAATAATGCTTCTTTGTAATACCTATTGAGCAACTCAATAAATTCAGTCTTGCCTTTATGTTCTTCTTCTAACCTTTTTAGCTCTGTTTGTATTGAAACTCTTTTTGAAGTTTTATCTCGTAAGTATTCTTGCATTTCACTAATAGCATTATCTAGTGAACTTAAAGCTACACTTTTATTTTTGATTTCTTCTTCCAAAGAAGAGAGACGATTTTGTTTATCTTCTTTAAGTAAAAGATAAGACTTCACTGTTGATAGTTGAACTTCTACTTCTAAGTTAAACTTTTCTTTATTTAATTCATTATATTTAAAACATCTTGCAGCTTGAGATTTTTTAGAATCATAAGTTCTTTTTACTTCTCTTAATATTGTATCTACTTGAACAATGTTTTCATCAGTTCTTTCAATTTTTCTTTCAGCTTCTCTACTTTGTTGTTTAAATCTTGAAATACCAGCGGCTTCTTCAAATATATATCTACGATCTTCAGGTCGGGTTGATAAAATCTGGTCAATTTTTCCTTGCTCTAGTATTGAATAAGCTGTTTTACCTACTCCTGTATCGAAAAAAAGTTCTTTTATGTTTTTTAGTAGAACTCTGTTCTTATTTAAATAATATTCACTTTCACCAGAGCGATAAACCCTTCTTTTAATTTCAATTTCTGTTAAATCAATATTTAAGTGTTTTTCTTCGTTATTAATTGTTAATATAACTTCAGCCATTTGAAGTGGATTTCTCTTATCGGTTCCGTTAAAAATAACATCTTCCATTTTACCAGCTCTTAAGGTTTTAGTAGATTGTTCTCCTAACACCCACTTAATAGCATCCACTATATTGCTTTTTCCACATCCATTGGGACCAAGCAAACTAGTAATACCATGTGAGAAATCTATTTTAGTTTTATCTGCAAAGGATTTAAATCCTGTTAATTCTAGGCTTTTTAAAAACAAAATTGCACCAACTTTTAATATTTAAGTATTTTATAAATAATAGCGTAGAATAGGTTGTTCTTCAATATTATTTTAAATCGTTAGTTTAAATATATAATAAAAACCAACTTATTTAAAGCATAAGTTAAAGTATAATCTTACTACTATAACAGTTTGGTTTAGTATATTTATAATACAATAATAGTATTATAACAGTATGAAAACTTATTTTTTATACCTAAACCTATACTAAAACATGTTTTTATTGTATCAGTTTTACTGGATTTAACTTTAGAACTTCAAAATTCTTCTAAAAACATTATATGAATATGGTTTATATAGTTTGCTAAACTTTCTTTTTATCATCGTTTTTGTTAAAGTGATTAAAAGAATTAAAAATCTAGAGAAATACTAAAGGATATTATAAGAATGAAAGAATACTTGTTTGACATTAACAATCAGCAAACAGATGCTTTAAATAATAAAATCATAGTAGGACTAGATGAAGCTGGCAGAGGTCCCTTAGCGGGCCCTGTATATGCTGCTGCTTGCATATTAAACGATGACTTCCCAGTAGGAATACTCAATGACTCTAAAAAGTTAAA
>CAZHNE010000096.1:0-6843 GCA_964533775.1 uncultured Spirochaetaceae bacterium
TCTGCTCCTCTACTTCTTGTATAAGCAACAGCTAAGTCGCTTAAATCCTCTTTAACAAAGTACATCCTCTTCTCGTCATCACTTAAAGGATAGTAAACACTAGCCCCAGCTGGGCTAACATGTTTAAATGAGGCTGCTGCTGGTAAATTAAGAGAAATATCAATCTCTCTAACTAATTGATAACTATTTAAAGCATCCATTAGATTTATGTAACCAGGATTACCATTTAATATCTTAATTGGTAATTTATTAGCATAAATTTTGGCATTTTTCTGGTGTGGATTACATCCATATTTTAAATTAATAACTTCCATTTTATTCTTCCTCATTTATATTTATTATCACATCGTGTATTTTCTTATTTTGGTACTTCAATCCATATAAAGATATTTTAGTGTCTTCATTTTGTGATGAAAATATACTATTTGTTAATTTTATTATATCAGTTGTTGGGGGTATTGTTACCTCTACTGGTTCTCCCATAAAAGACTTAAGGGGAGAAGAGTTTTCACTATAGGTATTAATAATAAGGGCTGTGTTTTTTTCAATCTTTTCGTAGTTAAAGAAATATCTTCGAACCCCGCCCATAGCTCTTTTTAAAATCGACATTTGTATAGAATCTAACTCATTGTTTTTAAATAAAACTAATGCACTTATTCTTGGTGTGTAATTTGGTGCATCATTTTCATAAGCTCTAGTTTTAAGAGCTTCTTCAAAAGTTTTACCTCTTTTTAAATAATTATTAATAGTGGAGCTTTGATCTCCATTAGAAATTATAAAACCATTTTTAATTGGAATAACTGCATTGTAAATTATTAAAGACGGATCTTTTAATAAAGCTTCACGGTATACCTTTGTTTCAAGAATATTATTATTTTTAACAAATATTCTATTTTTTGAGTTTTCACTTCGTCCCATTATTCCGTAACAAAAAAATATTGCCCCATCTTCCATCTTTCCAACTATTATATTTCTTCCTGGATATTCTAAGCTGGAGAAATAATCAAAAATATTTACCATAAATCTTCCTTCGACCAAAATTGATTCAACACTAACAGTAAGGTTTCATTCTCTTACGTTAAAAATATTATAATGTATCTCTAAAATATTCTTCAATAGAGTTATATTAATTGTGTTTCGCTATTATAGCTTTATTGTTTTAACCTTAGTATTCAATTTTTTCATTTGATTTAAACCTATAATAGCTTTTTCCATAAAAAGATGATATTAGAAAAGGTTTGACTTTTTATCATTCATCTCTTGGAAGGAATAATAAAATGAGCCTTAGTTTATTATCTATGGGATTGAGTAAAACATTGACTTACCCCTAATTTAATAATATTTTCTAAATAAGAGGAAAATAATGAGAATAGATAGTAAAACAGTAGATGAGTATGTTGAAAAAGTACCAGAGAAATGGAAATGCTTAATTGTTCAATTACGAAAGGAAATTATATCAACTATTGATAAAGGATTTGTTGAGGCAATTAGATGGGGAATGATAAATTATGAAGTCCCATTAGAAGTTTCAGGTCCAACTTATAACAAACAGCCATTAGGCTTTGTATCCTTAGCTGCTCAAAAAAACTATTGTTCTTTATATGTTAATGCAATTTATGCCTCTCCTAGTAAAAGAAAGCAATTGGACCAAGCTTTTTTAACACAAGGGCTCACACCTAATATGGGCAAGTCTTGTATACGCTTTAAGAAGATTGAAGATATACCTCTAAATGAAATTCTTTCAATTCTTAGCGAATTTACAGTGGAAGATTTTCTATTGCTTGTAAAAAATATACGCAATGATAAATAAAAAAAGCCGGAGTAAGTTTTATTTAGTCTTTACAACGGCTCTTTTCTATAAGAAATTTAAGTTAAATTAAAACAGAAGCTTTCTTATCTAAGTACCAATAAACAGATTCATCACTTTTGATATGAGAAGCTGGCAACTTTTTATCCTTTTCAACTAAAACACTTTTTAGCATAAAAGCTTTTTGCTCTCCTAAGGTGAGAAATACTATTCTTTTAGCGTTATTAATAACATTTGTAGTTAAAGTTAAGCGCTCTTGTTTTGTTTGGGGATGTTTTGTATTAATAATTATTTCTTTAGAGTCTAAAGCACTAAGGTTATCTGGAAAAAGAGATGCAGTATGTCCGTCTTCACCTAAACCTAAAATTACTAAATCAAAACTTGGATAACCGTTAACAAACTCAACATTTTCTTTTATCTCTTGAGTGACTTTCTCTATTGTTTCATCAATTGATAATTGTTTATACATTGGAAAGACTTGCTTTATACTAATAATATTATCTATTAATATTCTAGAGAAATTCCCAAAATTACTTTCTCGATTTTCTTGAGAGACAAATCTTTCATCAACCCAGAAGAATTTTAAGTTATTAAAATCAGAAGCAGTAAATTGTTCTCTCATTATATCAAACAACAAAATAGGAGAAGAGCCTCCAGAAATTGCAACATTAGCTCCATCTTCGTTTAAATCTTTTAAATCCCTTGCTAGCTGATAACAGGCCTTACGACTTTCCCTAAAAACATTTATTTTCCTCATTGTTCCCACCTTATAATTTACAATATTTACCCTTACTTAAATTTTTGCAAGGAAATCTCCAACGATGTCCATCAATTGATAACTTTTTCTCTATATCTTTTGGCCCCCAACTTCTAGCAGGATAACCATATAAAGGAATATTATCATCTTCCTCCCAAGAATCAAGTATTGGTTGAACATATTTCCAAGTTAATTCAATTGCATCACTTCTTTGATAGAGAGAGGGATCATTTATTACACAATCATATATTAATCTTTCGTAAGCTTCAGGTATATCCTTCTCTTGTAGAGAAGAGTAATGGAAGTCCATTTTAACTGGTTGCACTTTAAATCCTGCTCCTGGTACTTTCATTTGAAAATTCGATAGAAAGCCCGGATCAGGTTGGATTCGAATAACTAATTGGTTGTGATCTAAATGCATCTCTTCTCTATCATTAAAAACGCTATGGGGATTTTTTTTATAATGAATTACAACTTCTGTTACAGTTGAAGCTAAAGCTTTTCCTGTTCTAATGTAAAAAGGAACATTTTTCCATCGCCAATTGTCTATAAAGCATCTCATCGCAACGTATGTTTCAGTTTTAGAGTTTTTTTCAACACCGTCTTCTTCTCTGTACCCTAAGACCTTTTCTTCTTCATAAATAGAATCTACATACTGACCTCTTACTACACATTTAGAAACGTTTTCCTTCGGTATAGGTCTTAAAGATTGGAATACTTTTACCATTTCATCTCTAAGTGCTTTTGAGCTAGTGTTAACAGGAGGTTCCATGCTAATTACAGCTAAAACTTGTAATAAATGATTTTGTACCATATCTCTTAGTGCACCAGCAGTTTCATAATAGCCGGCTCTTTTTCCTACTGACAAGGCTTCGGCTGATGTTATTTCCACGTAATCAATATAATTTCTATTCCACAGTGGCTCAAAGATAGTATTTGCAAAGCGAGTTACTAAAATATTTTGTACTGTTTCTTTTCCTAAGTAATGATCAATTCTAAAAATTTGTTCTTCACTAAAGACTTTATGTAACTCTTTGTTTAATTTAATTGCACTATTGTAATCTCTTCCAAAAGGCTTTTCAACAATAACTCTTCTAAAGCCATCTTCTTCACTTGTTAAATTACTCTCAAAAAGTTTTTTAGCTGTATTACAATATAAGTTAGGAGAAATAGCAAAATAATAAATATAGTTTTTAGTTTTGTACTTTACATTTAAGAATTCTTTTAAATGATTGTAATTAGTGCAGTGCTCTAAATCCATCTTAAAATAATCAAATTTTTTAATAAATTGATCTATAATTTTTTCATCATAATTCTTCTCTAATAAAAGAAGTTTAACATTATCCCTAAAAGTAATATCATTAAAATCACGTCTACCAATTGCAACAATGCTAAAAGGCTTAGAAAACATTTTTTTTCTGTATAAATTAAACAAAGCTGGGATTAACTTTCTATTCGATAAATCTCCAGTTGCACCAAAAATCAAAAAGATAAATGGATTGGTCATATTTTTAACTCCTATATTGAGTAATTAGTGGAGGCTGTACTTCCACCTCGTTTTGTCCAGTTTGTATGGAAAAACTCTCCTCTCTTTTTATCTACTCTTTCGTATGTGTGAGCTCCAAAGTAATCTCTTTGTGCTTGAATTAAGTTTGCAGGTAAAGAGTTAGACCTGTAACTATCAAAGAAAGAAAGAGCTGCACTTAAAGAAGGAGTAGGAACTCCACTTAAAACAGCAAGTGAAACAATACTTCTTAGTCCTTTTTGTGTTTCTTTTAATATATTTTTAAAATATGGATCTAATATTAAATTATTTAAATCAGGATTTTTAATATAAGCTTCACTTATATTTGATAAAAAGGCTGATCTTATAATACATCCGCCTCTCCACATTAAAGAGATGCTACTTAAATTAAGATTCCAATTGTTTTCATTTGAAGCTGTTTTTAGTAAATCGAATCCTTGTGCGTAAGATATTATTTTAGAGGCAAAAAGTGCTGAATAAAGATCTTCTATTATAGTTTCTTTATTGAAATCAACTTTTCTATCTAAATTAGTAAACACTTTTGAAGCTGTTTCTCTTTCATCTTTTTTGCTACTTACAGTTCTTGCAAACACAGATTCTGCAATTAATGATAAATTTACCCCATGCTCTAAAGCGTTAATTACTGTCCATCTACCTGTACCTTTTTGTCCTGCAGTATCGAGGATTTTCTCAACTAAAGGAAGATTATCTTCATCTTTAAAATTTAAAATTTCGCTTGTTATTTCAATTAGGTAAGAATTTAGAGGTCCTTTGTTCCATTTGTCAAATATCTCATGCATTGAGGAATATGGTAGTTTTACAACTTTTCTCATAATATCATATATCTCACCAATAAGTTGCATGTCACCATATTCAATGCCGTTATGCACCATTTTAACAAAATGACCAGAGCCCTCAGGGCCTATCCAATCACAACATGGAACACTGTTATCAACTTTAGCACTAATGTCTTGTAAGATGGGTTTTAAATGAGTCCAGGCTTCTTTATTTCCACCAGGCATTATAGAAGGACCTAAGAGAGCTCCCTCTTCTCCACCAGAGATACCTGTTCCTACATAAAGAAATCCTTTTGAGTTTACATAACTAACACGTCTATTTGTATCTTTATAGTTAGAGTTACCACCATCAATAATTATATCGCCTTTATCTAAATAGGGTATTAACATATCTATTGTCTGATCAACAGCTTCTCCAGCTCTTACCATCAACATGATTTTTCTTGGCTTTTCTATTTTTGAAACAAAGTCTTCTATAGAGTTTGCTCCAATTATATTTTTTCCTTTTGCTCTTGAATTAAGAAACTTTTGAACTTTTTCTACTGTTCTATTATATACAGCTACACTGTAGCCTTTACTCTCCAAATTTAATACTAGATTTTCACCCATTACAGCCAAACCTATTAAACCAATTGATGCTTTCATAAAAGCCTCCAATAAAAATGTGATTTTTACTTTATTTATCTACTAAATATATTCTAAAATACAAATTTTGATAGTGATATAGTCACAAGTATATTACCGTGAACTTAAGTATTAATAAAGAAGATTATCTGAAGGCAAGTAATATAAGTAAAAGTTTAGTTTTTAGTACTGATATTCACTTTTTACTTTATTTATAAAATCATGTACTTTATTTATATCTGTTGCCCATGAAGTACACAATCTAATTGCAGTAAAATCTTCATCAACTTTTTCCCAATTATAGAAAAGAAATTCTTTTCTTAACTCCTCTATGACACTATTTTTTAGTATTGGAAATACTTGATTGCTTTCTTGCTTTACTAGCATTTTTATACCAAGGGAGGAAAGTTCATCATTTATAAGGTTAGCTTTTGTGTTTGCTTCTTTTGCTAATTTTAAATAAAGATCGTCCTTAAATAAAGCATCAAATTGTAATGCAATAGCATATCCTTTTGCTAGAAGAGCTCCTTTTTGTTTTAAATTATATCTAAAATCCTTTTTTAAAAGAGGATTTACAATAACTAGACACTCTCCAAACATTGCTCCATTTTTAGTTCCACCTAAGTAAAACATGTCACATAGATTAGGTAGATCGCTAATACTAACATCAGCATCTCTTCCCACAATTGCCCCAGCTAAACGAGCTCCATCTATATATAAAGGGATATTATGCTTTTCACATAGTTTCTTTAATTGAGTTAACTCACTTTTTTTATAAATAGTTCCATATTCTGTAGGGTTTGAAATATATAACATAGCTGGCTGAGTAATATGCTCTCTCGCCTCATCCCTGTAATGACTTTCTATAACATCTTCTACTTCTTTAGCTCTTAGTTTTCCATCAAGTGTTTTTAATGTTATTATTTTATGCCCTGTAGCTTCTATTGCTCCAGCTTCATGAGTTGCAATGTGAGCGCTCTCTGCGGCGATAACAGCTTGATAAGGTTTTAATACTGATGAAATTGCAACTAAGTTTGTTTGAGTACCACCACTAATAAAGTGGATATCTACATCCCCATTTTTTAAAATACTTTTAAACTTATCTTTTACTTTTTCACTTAGCCTATCTTCACTATAACCATCAAATTGTTCTCTGTTTACTGAAGATATAACTTTTATTATATCCTCATGGCATAATTCACTATAATCATTTCTAAAGCTATACATATTCACCCCTAACAAGTAATGTAGATTAAATTAACTCATAATAACAATTATTATATACTGATAACATAATTCCGTAAATTATCCTTTCAAGAATTGATAGGAGAAA
>CAZHNE010000097.1:0-6765 GCA_964533775.1 uncultured Spirochaetaceae bacterium
GGTTTTGTATTTTATTTAATACTTTTTACTAGGTCATTATATAATACTGTCCGGGAATTTTCTAATATGTAATTTATAATTTGTTATTTTAACTTAAATGCTTTATTATATGTAGCTATCTATTGGAGTATATATGAAATATCGTGAATTACATTTACATATAGATGGTTCATTAAGGGTTGATACTGTCTGGCAATTAATGAAACAACAAAAGTTTGATTTAGCTATATCTAAATCTGAACTAAAAACTTTAATACAAGTTCCTAATGATTGTAGTAGCTTAAATGAATACTTAGAGCGTTTTAAATTGCCTTTAAAAGTTTTACAAACTCCACAAGCTGTTGAGAGAGTAAGTTACGAACTTATTGTTGATTTAGCAAAATTAGGTATGGAATATTCAGAAGTTAGATTTGCTCCTCAATTATCCATTCTAAATGATTATACTCAAGAAGATATTTTGAAAGCGGCAATAAGTGGAATTAAGCAAGCTGAAAAAGATGTTAAGAATTTTAAAGCTGGTTTAATAATATGTATGATGCGGGGTAAGGGAAACGAAGAGTTAAACTGGGAATCTCTCAGATTAGCAAAAAAATATTTAGGAAATTATGTCTGTGCTTTGGATATCGCTGGTGGGGAAGCTCTTTATCCAACGAGAAACTATAGAAAAATATTAAAAGAAGCAAAATCTTTAGGTTTACCTCTTACAATACATGCAGGGGAAGCAGGAACTAAAGAAGATCTAGAAGTAGCTTTAGATGTGAAGACAGATAGAATTGGTCACGGAATTTTATCAATAAAGCACAGCGATATTATTGAACGAATTATTGATAATAATATTACTTTAGAGGTTTGTTTAAGCAGCAATCTCCAAACAAAAGCTGTTAGTTCAATAGAAGAACACCCAGTGAGAGAGTTGTTTGATAAAGGTGTTAGAATAGCACTTTCATCAGATAACTTAACAGTTTCAAACACTAATATAATTAATGAGTTTAATTTATTAAAAGAAAAACTCAAGTTTAGTGATAGCGAAATAGAAAAAATAAAACAGTATACAAAAGAAGCCTCTTTTTTATAAAACTAATTGACAAGTTAGCAAGTAGTCCTTATTGTATACATATCAAGAAAACTTGATATGAGGAATTTATGAAAGAAGAAAAAGTTGTAAGCATCTTTAAAGCTCTATGTGATATAAGGCGAGTGAAAATTATTAAACTACTAAAAAATGGAGAACTTTGTGCCTGTAACTTATTAGAAAAATTAGATATGGGGCAGTCTGGCTTATCATATCATATGAAGATTTTAGTAGATTCTTCCTTAGTAAATTGTAGAGTAGAGGGAAAGTGGAGTCACTATAGCTTAAGTGATGAAGGCGCAGAAGCTGCAAAAAAAGTTATAGATAATCTGTTTGACCATTCTAGTAATAGTAATACTTTATGTAGTTGTTAATAAAATTTTTTAAATTAATATATCAAGAAAACTTGATATGAGGGGTGTTTTATGTTTAATTGGTTAGATAATTTAGTGAGTTTGCTTGTAACAAATGTTTTTAGTTTAGATGTTGAAAGTACTATAGGATCTAGTGTTCACTTTTTTATATATGATGTTATAAAGATATTAATATTATTAAGTTTGATGATTTTTGTTATTTCTTATATAAGAAGCTTTTTTCCCCCTGAAAAAACAAAGAGAATAATAGAGAAGTTTCATGGAATAACGGCTAATATAATGGCAGCTGTTTTAGGAATAGTAACTCCATTTTGTTCATGTTCTTCTGTTCCTTTATTCATAGGATTTGTAGAAGCTGGTATTCCTTTAGGAGTGACATTTTCTTTTTTAATTACGTCCCCAATTGTAAATGAAGCAGCTTTTGTTATTTTATTAGCAGCATTTGGCTGGCAGGTGGCTCTATTATATGTAGTAACAGGTGTAGTAGTGGGTGTTGTTGGTGGTTATGTGATTGGTTTGTTTAAAGCTGAAAAACATGTTGAGAATTATGTTTATGAAGTTAAAGCAGGTGGTACAGAACTTGAAAAACAAACAATAAAAGATAGATTGTCTTTTGCTTATTCTAATGTAAAGGATATAATAAAGCGAGTATTTCCTTATTTGATAATTGGTATTGGTATAGGTGCTTTAATTCATGGTTGGGTACCAGAAGACTTTTTATCAAAATATGCTAGCAAAGATAATCCATTAGCTCTTTTAGTTGCAGTATTAGCTGGAGTTCCACTATATTCTAATGCCTTAGCAACAATCCCAATAGCAGAAGCTCTTATTGCTAAAGGAGTCGCTATTGGTACAGCACTCTCTTTTATGATGGCAACTACAGCACTTTCTCTTCCTGAAATAGTTATATTACGAAAAGTAATAAAGCCAAAACTAATTGCTCTTTTTGCAGGTATTACAACAATTGGGATATTCTTTGTTGGTTTACTGTTCAACTTTATTTCACCTTGGCTTGGGTTCTAAAAGAAAACGGACTAAATTCTTTATTAGAGTTTAATCCGTTTAATTGAGGAGTTATAAATAATTAGAGTTTTTGCTTGTAAGCAATAAATCGTAAGTATTTTAATAATAAAGTTCAATAAGAACGTTTTTATTTTTATTTGAATAAGGAATTACATTATCTTTTTGTAATTTTCCATTAACAAATAAACCTTTTTTATCATTTGTATATTTTTTTGCCACAATATTATATCTGACATCTCTAAAATTACGAGTAGCAGTAAACTCTTTTAAGTGCTCTGGAAGGCATGGATCAATTTTTAATCCATCAAGCTCTGGTACTATACCAAATAGTCCCTGGCTTAAAGCAACAAAGCTCCAAGCAGCAGTTCCGGTGAGCCAACTATTTTTTGCTTTCCCATATTTAGGAGATTTTCTACCAGCAATAGTTTGAGAGTATACATAGGGCTCAGTTTGGTGTATTTCACTTTTGTTTTCTAAGTATGCTGGGCAAGTTCTTTTAAATATATCAAAAGCATTGTCAGCATCTTTTATTCTTGAGTATGCCATTACAATCCAAGTGTTGTTATGGCAGAAAACAGAACCATTTTCTTTGTATCCAGGAGGATAGCTAGAAATTTCACCTAATTTAAGTTGGTATGTGGAATAGCAAGGATGTAGTAATTCAACACCATAGTCATTTAATAGATACTTTCTAACAGACTCTAATGCCTTTTTACCAAGACCCTTATCTTCTCCAATGCCCGCCATTGTACAAAAGCCTTGTGGTTCAATATATATTTTTCCTTCATCACAAACCTTTGATCCAATAGGATCACCAAATGCATCATATGCTCTTGTAAACCATTCTCCATCCCAGCCATGTTTAATAACAGCTTCACTAACTAAAGAAATAGCTTTTTCAACTTGTTTCTTTTCTTCTTTTTCACCTATTCTTTCACAAATTTCAACATATTCTTTTCCATATTTTACAAACATTCCTCCTATGAATACACTTTCTGCTATGTAGGATTCATAATTGCTAGAAGTTTGAAAACTCTCACTTGGATCTTCTGAAAAACAGTTCAAATTTAAACAATCATTCCAATCTGCTCTTCCAATTAGTGGAAGATTGTGAGGGCCTAGGTTGTTAATAGTGTAGTGTATGCTTCTCTTTAGATGCTCGAATAAGAACTTCTCACTCCCTTCTACATTATTAAAAGGAACTGGCGTGTAAAGAATATCGAAGTCCCCAGTTTCTTTAAGATAACTAGATACACAAGCAATGAGCCATAAAGGGTCATCGTTAAATCCTGAGCCAATATCTGCATTTCCCCGTTTTGTTAAAGGCTGATATTGATGATAACAGCTCCCATCTTCAAATTGTATGCTAGCTATGTCTATAATTCTCTCTCTTGCTCTATCACTTGCCAAGTGAACAAAACCTAATATATCTTGGCAGCTATCTCTAAATCCCATTCCTCTTCCGGTTCCTGATTCATAGTAACTAGCACTGCGACTTAAGTTGAAGGTAACCATACATTGGTATTGGTTCCATATATTAGCCATTCTGTTTAATTTTACATCTTTACTGTTAATTGTGAAATTTGAAAGAAGATTTTTCCAATAGTTAGTAATTTCACTAAGAGCTTTATCTACCTTTTCTTCTGTATTAAATTTGTTAATTAAAACATGTGCTTGTTCTTTGTTAATAACATCTTTACTTAAAAATTTATTATCTTTGTCATTTTCTACATAACCAAGAGTGAAAATAATAGTTTTTGACTGGCCGCTCTCTAGCTTTATATCTAATTGATGACTTGCTATTGGAGAGTTACCGCTAGCTATGCTGTTAAAGCTTTTACCTCTTGTTACTGCCTCTGGATTATCCCAACCATTATAAGGGCCAAGGAAAGAACTTCTATCTGTATCAAAACCTTCAATATCTTTATTTACTGAAAAGAAGGTGTAATGGTTTCTTCTTTCCCTATATTCTGTTTTATGAAAAAGAGTAGATCCTTCTACTTCAACTTCAGCAATATTTAAGTTTCTTTGAAAGTTTGTAGCATCATCTACAGCATTGTATAAGCACCATTCAATTAAGCTAAAAATTTGCAAGTTCTTTGTTTTATCTGAGTTGTTGGTGAGAATTAATTTATGTACTTCACAATTTTCTTTAAGTGGAACAAAAGCAGTGATTTGAGCACTTAAGTTGTTTAGGGAAGAAGAATATTTTGAATAACCTAATCCATGCCTACATTCATAACTGTCTAGTTCTGTTTTTACAGGTTGCCATCCAGGATTCCAAATCTTACCATTGTCTTTAATATAGTAATATCGACCTCCAAAGTCTGTAGGAACATTGTTATACCTATAACGAGTTAATCTTCTAAGTTTTGCATCCTTATAAAAGGTATATCCACCCATAGTATTTGATATCAAAGAATAAAACCCATCATTTCCTAGATAGTTTATCCAAGGTTGAGGCGTTTTAGGGGTGTTTATTACATATTCCATATTTTTATCGTCAAATTGGCCAAAGTTCATTTTATCTCCTGTCTAGATATTTATTCGAAATCGATTTCGTAACTTATTTTACATTACCTTTAAGTTATTTGTAAAGATGTTTTTTTTATTTATTAGTTTAAACATTTAGAAATAGGTAATTTCCTGCTATATTTATCTCTTTAGAGCTTAATTATTTATTGACATATTTTTGATTGAGATAAATACTTGTTAATTAATAGGCAAATTTCGATAACGATTAAGTACTATTTAAAAGGAAGTAGAAAAATGGTTACATTACAAGATATTGCTGAATTTTGTGGAGTTTCTAGATCTACTGTTTCTAAAGCACTAAATTGGCAAAAAGATATTAACAAGCAAACTGCTAAAAGAATTAGAGATGCAGCAAAAGAAATGGGCTATTTTCCTAACTCTGCTGCAAGATCATTAAAAACAAATAAAACTCTTAACTTAGGTGTTCTTTTTGTAGATAAAACTGGTAGTGGATTTAGACATGAATATTTTTCAGAAATTCTTGAAAGTATTAAATCAGCTGCTGAAAAACGAGGATATGATATTACTTTTATAAGTAATAATCTTGGTTCAAGAGGACTGAGTTTTTATGAACATGCTAGATATCGTGGTTGTGATGGAGTAGTTATTGCTAACGCTGATTTTACTGACCCTAAAGTCAAAGAACTGGTAAATAGTAGCATACCAACAGTAACGATAGATTATGTTTATGAGGGGTGTACTGCTGTTCTTTCTGATAATGTAGATGGTATGAGTAAAATTACAGAGTATCTTTTGTTAAAAGGTCATAAGCGTATTGCTATGATTCATGGAGAAATCACTCTAGTAACAAAGAAAAGAATAGCAACTTTTAGAAGGATTTGTAAACAAAATGGTGTCGAAATTATTGATGGCTTCATAAAAGAAGCTTGCTATCATAATCCTAAAGTAAGTGCATTAGCTACAATAGAATTGCTTGATTTGAAAATTGCCCCTACATGTATTGTTTATCCGGATGATTTTTCTTATATTGGTGGAATGAATGTAATTGAGCAACGTGGTTTAAAAGTTCCAGATGATATAAGTGTAGTTGGTTATGATGGAATTTTATTAAGCCAAGTTTTACGACCAAAATTAACAACTTACAAGCAGAATTCAGAAGATATTGGATCAATTGCAGTTAATAAACTAATTTCTAGCATTGAAGAACCAGCATTAAGTACTCCTGAAATTATAACAGTTATAGGAAGTTTGATTGAAGGACAAACTGTAAAAGAAATTTACGATTAATAAACGTAAGCTTTATAAAGTGATTAATTTTGTAGGATGTGCTTTTCAATGCTTAAACACGGATAGTGAATCAATGTGTTTTAAATATAGCTCTTGTTTTTATTATTAAAAATGCAAGAAAGAAGTTAAATTAAGTTAATAATATCCTGCTTTTACCTTAAAAAGCTTATAAGAAACAAAAAAATAAAGGTCCGACTTATCGGAACTCTTCTTCATACAGTCCTCAAACATGCATGGCGATTATGTAATATATAATACCTTGAAATAGCATAAAATACAACATTTGCTTTTGATTATTAGACATAATTAGGAGAATCCCTCACGTAAATTAAAGAGATGCTTTAAGAGTCACAGGGGGAAATAAAAATATCTTAATTCAACCCTTTTTGATAAAAAATTAGTTTAAAATTTGATAATTGTAGTTGGCTCTTTTCGTTAATATAAGTGATTAGCCTCATTTTTGTAAAACTTGAGGCAATTGCTTGTTTCTAATTTCTTTATTTGTATCAGGCT
>CAZHNE010000098.1:0-6718 GCA_964533775.1 uncultured Spirochaetaceae bacterium
GAAATTATAAATTGGCAGGAACAAGCGAAGCTGTTTCGTTAGGATTATTATATAAGTTTTAATCGAACAGAAAATTTTTAGATATCAAAAGGCTCTACAAGGAGCCTTTTGTTGTTTAATTAATAATAAACTCTTTCCATTTTATTATTTTATCTTCCGTTTTCATAGTATAAGCAGGACTTGAGGATGGTAAGCTTTTAAACTGAATACCAGTAGGATAGTAGTTAATATGCTTTTTATATAACCCTTGAGCCATTTTTCCGTTAAAAACAACTTTCTCTATAGTTTTATACTTTAAAAATAGGTCTTTAATTTTATTAACTTCAACATTTTTAATGTTACTATCTAATGAGCCTTCTCTTTCACATTTCTTTATAACATCCCAAAGTACTATATTATTATCCTTAATAAACCGAACTTTATCAGAATAATTATTTAACTTAGGTCCATTAAATATTGATGAAATAATCACCCAAAAGCTATTACGATTATTACCGTAGTACTGTCCTTTTTCTAAAGAGCTAACACTTGGAGCTGAACCTAAAATTAAATATTTTGGGTTTGGCCCTATTATAGGATCAAACCCGTTAATCATGAAATGTACCTTATAGCTGCTAAAGCACAGTTTACTCCATCTAAAGCAGAAGATACAATTCCACCTGAATACCCAGATCCTTCACCACAAGGGAACAACCCATCATTACTCATAAAGGTCTCTTTATCTCTTAAAATTCTAACTGGACTACTGGTACGAGTTTCACATGCAATTACTATTGCATTAGCATCAGAGAAGTTAGCAATTTTTTTGTTAAATGAAATAAATCCACCTCTTAAACGTTTTGCAATTTCGGGAGGGAAAACCTGATTTAATTCACTTGGAACTAACTTGCCTAAATAACTATAATTAGGAAGATCTCTACTTTCCCTTATATTTACAAAGTCTGCAACTCTTTGAGCAGGAAGAGCAATACCGGATTTTACAATTTCGTATGTTTTTCTTTCAACATCTCTTTGGAAATCTAGCATCGCTAAAGGATTATTATCCTTTGTAACATCTTCAACTCTGACCTCTGTTACAACTGCACTATTAGCCCACTTGCCCTCGATTGTAGAGGAGCTAATGCCATTAGTACAAGAGTATCCATCTTCTGTGTGCGAAGGGACTATGAAGCCGCCTGGACACATGTAAAACGTATAAACATTCCTACCCCCAACCTTAGCTGCCATTTTATATTCAGCAGCAGGTAAATAAGAACCTTTTCCACTTTTACTCTTGTATTGAATTCTGTCAATAATCTCTTGTGAATGTTCTACTCTCAGACCAACAGCAATTGATTTAGCCTCTAAAGGAATATTGTTTTTGTTAAGCATTTGATAAATATCGCCAGCACTATGTCCAGTTGCTAAAATTACTGGTCCAAGAAACTTTGTACCTTCACTGCTAACAACACCAACAACTTTGTTTTCTTCTTGAATTAAATCAACAACTTTTGTTTTAAAATGAATTTCACCACCTTTTTCAATTATAAGACTTCTTATGTTTTGGATAATTGAAGGGGTGTTATCAGTTCCTAAGCTAGGTCTAATATCATTAAAAATAGATTTAGGTGCTCCCATTTGAACTAATAACGATAAAACTTCATCAGAGTTTTTCTTCTTTTTTGATTTAGCGAACAACTTTCCGTCAGATAATGCAAAAGAACCACCCTCTCCATAACAAAAGTTGGATTGTTCGTTTATCGAATTATCTTTTATCATAGAAGAAACACTATTAAGTCTTTCATTTAAGATTTCCCCTCTTTCTATTAACACAGGGGTATAACCTTGTTCTAAAGTTTTTAAAGCAGCAAACAATCCTGCTGGGCCTGTTCCAACAATTATAATTTTATCTTTACTAGCCTGTTTAAATTCTATTGGATTATATAATGATGGAGCTTTTTCACCGATATATAATGTTACTGAAACATCAATTTTAACTGGGATTCTTCTTGAGTCGATACTTTTTTTTGTTATCAAAAAATCTGTTAAATCACTTTGTTTTAAATTAGCTTCTTCTAATGCATACTCAACAATGAGTTTTTCATTTTGCGCTTCTTCAGGCAAAATTTTAATATTTATTTTCTTTATCATAATGTATATTAACAGTAATCTATTTTCTCCGTCAACGAAGCTACCTAGTTGAAAAGGTTTATATGATAATATATCTTGGGAATATGAATATTCTATCTGTGGAAAACCTCTCACTAACATTAAATGACGAGCCTTTATTTGAAAACATCTCTTTTGGTTTAAATAAAAGCGAACATGTCGGCTTAATTGGAAATAATGGACAAGGCAAAAGCACTTTATTAAAAGTTATTTCTGATAAAATTGAGTCAGATACCGGTACCATTTCTAAAACAAATGAAACTGAAATTGGGTTTCTTGAACAAATTATTGCTTTTGATAGCAGCGATACAGTTTTAGATTATTTTTACAAAAGTGATGGGTCTCGACTCAACTTATTAAAACAATATTATAAGCTACTTGAAGACCCTATCAAAAATGAAAAACAACTGTCCGAGATTACACAATTGTTAGATAAAGATAATATTTGGGGAATAGAAAATCAGTTTACTTCCATCCTTGGAGAATTAGATCTTTACGATGCAAACAAAAGACCTATGAGAGAATTATCAGAAGGTCAACGAAAAAAAGTAGCTATATCAAGAGTCTTGTGTAATAAGCCAGATATTTTATTATTAGACGAACCTACAAACCATTTAGATATTAAAACAATTGAATGGCTTCAAAAGTATTTAGCAGCTAGCAATATGACTATTATTGTAGTTACTCACGATAGGTACTTCTTAAACGCTGTGTGTACTAAAATTCTAGAACTTTATAACTCTAACCTTTTTATACATCCTGGTAATTACAATGAATATTTAGAAAGAAAAGCAAAAAGATTAATCGATGACCAAAAACACCAAGACAGATTATCAACTATATTAAAAAGAGAACTAGAGTGGCTACAGAGAGGCCCTCAAGCAAGAACGTCTAAAGATGGCAATAGAATTGAACGAATAAAAGACATGCAAGATGATCAGAGAAGTGTCGATGAAAATGATCAAAATAAGTTTGCTTCAAGCAAAAGGTACCTTGGTAAAAAAATATTAGAAGTAAAAAATATTTCAAAATCTTTTGGCGAAAATGTTGTTTTTAAAGATTTTACTTTCTCGTTTACAAAAGATATGAGAATAGGTGTTATTGGTGAAAATGGTAGTGGTAAATCAACATTACTAGATGTTTTGACAAAACAAATTGAGAGTGATTCAGGAATTGTGGATGTTGGAATAAATACAGTTTTTGGATATTATGATCAATTAGGTAGAAACCTTGTGAGTAATAAAACAGTTTTAGAGTATGTTGAAGATATTTCAGAGAGAATTATGTTGTCTTCTAAAAATGAAGTCTCTGCTGCAAGGTTTTTAGAATTATTTAATTTTCCTTCTAAGTTACATAGACTCCCTATAGCAACACTATCTGGTGGACAAAAGAGAAGATTATATCTTTTATCTCAATTAATAAAAAACCCAAACTTTTTGGTTTTAGATGAACCAACTAATGATTTGGATATTGAAACAATAGAGAATTTAGAAAATTATATAGAAGATTTTTTTGGTTGTAGCATTGTTGTTTCTCACGATAGAGCATTTTTAGACAGGACTTGCGATTACTTACTAATTCTTAAAAATAGCAAAATCATGCAATTTGCTGGAAACTACTCAAATTACGCATCTTCCTCTTTGTTTCAAGCAGAAGAGGTTGATCAAAAAGAAGAGTTACAAGACAATAAAAAACATACTAAAAAAAAGAAAAAAGGATTAACTTTTAAAGAAAAAAGAGAACTAAATGAAATTCCTTCTAAAATTGAAAAACTAGAAATCTTAATTGAAAAACTAGAATTAAGTTTTAACACTATTGAAGAGACAGAATTGGGCTCTCTGGACGAGAGAACTAAATTATATGAAGAGAAAAAAGTTGAGTTTGAAAACTTAGAAAATAGATGGTTAGAGCTGTTGGAAAAAGATGAATCTTAATTTTTTAATAATTTAGCAAAATCGGTAGCTTTCATTGGCTTAGCATAATAAAAACCTTGAGCTTTTGTGCAACCAACTTTTTTCAAATATTCCACCTCTTCTTTTGTTTCAACACCTTCAGCAATTAATTCTAAATCTAATTCCTTTGCAATATTGACAATCAACCTTATAACACTCTTATTGTTTTTAGAATCTGCATTTTTCTTATTTAAAAATAACAAATCCAGCTTAATGGTATTAACAGAAATAGAACTTAACATGCTAAGAGAAGAATATCCAGATCCGAAATCATCCATTTCTATAATAAAGCCATTTTCACTTAACTCTGATAAAACAACGTACAATTCATCATAAGATTGCGCATAAGCTGTTTCTGTTATTTCAAGATGTAATTGATCTGTTGATAAATTATATTTAGAGATTAAGTTTTGTAAATTAAAAAGCAAGTCTTTACTATAAATATCATGTCTTGAAACATTTACAGAAACAGGGACAACATCTAATTTTTGATCCATCCATTCTCTAATTTGTTTACAAACTTTATCCCAAACATATAAATCAAGTTTTGTTATAAATCCATTTTTTTCAAAAATTGGGATAAATTCTCCTGGATTCATAAACCCATATTGAGGATGAATCCATCTTACTAAAGCTTCAGCGCCAATAATTTTATTGTTGATAATATCCCATTTTGGCTGATAATAAACTACAAATTGCTCTTGAGAAACAGCCATATCCATTTGAGAAACAATAAACTGTTCCTTTTCAACGCCCTTTTTCATTTCTTTTGTAAAGGTTGAACAATATTTATTATATTGTCCTTTTATTTTATCTAAAGCAATCATAGCCCAATCTATCATAGTTGTTAATTCAATAGACCTGTCTTCAATATTATAGCATCCGGACTGAACATTAATTGGCAAATTAACGGGTTGGTTTTCTTTATGTTTGAGAAATACTTTATCCATATAAACTTCATCTACTGGAGATGGAGTTAACACATAAAACCTATCTCCAGAGAATCTTGCAATAATTGAATTCTCTTTAAATACATCTCGTAATATGTCAGCAACAAATATTAATACCTTGTCCCCATTTGCTTGACCTGCAAACTGGTTTATTGTTTTAAAACGATCAATATCAAAACATAACAAGGTATAATCAATGTCTAGCCTATTTTTTAAATCTACTCTAGCTTGTGCTAAAAAGCCTTCTTTATTAAATAAACCTGTTAAAGTATCATACTGAACTGAAATTATGAAATTCTCACTCTCTTTTAAGGAAATTATATTTTCTAAACGCTTTAAAATGATTTTTGGGCTATATGGTTTTATAAGAAAGTCATTAGCACCCATTTCCAAACAAGCTAATTCAGTATCATATCCCTCGTAAGTAGTTTGGACAATTACAGGTATATTACAATATGGTGGAAATTCTTTTCTAGTTTTCAAAAATTCATAGCCATTTAAAACTGGCATATTCAAGTCTAATAAAATAGCTGAAACTTCATTATAATTTTCTTTTAGGTACTCAAGAGCTTTAAGTCCATCTTCCACACTATGGACCCTATATTTAGGTAACAAAATTTGAGTTAATAAAGTTCTATTAATTTTATTATCATCAACTACCAAAATTAAGCGCTTTCTCAAAAGAACACCCCTCTAATTACAACTAATATAAATAAAACTTTTAATATCACAAAACAACACTACTCTATTTACAAATTATTGTAAATAAAACAATAATAACAATATTATTATAAGTTGTTAAACAATACAAGGTTTTTTCTTTCCCCTATGACAAGGGGTTGTTGTCTTTTTATCTTACTATCAATAAACTCATATATAGAGTCTATCGTTATCAATCCATTCTTTGATGCAGGAATCCTATTATTCATATTTCCAATTTGTTTGTCACTATTATTTTCATACCCTAAAGATTTTAAAAAATAATAAGAAAAATTACTATTTGGATGGGCTGCATTTAAAACTTGACTTGTATCCCAAGACAACTTTTTATCTAGTGTTGAAGCCATAAAAAATAAGTTATTATTAACACTCTCTCCATAATCATAATTATAAAAATTATTTCTTAAAGAGGGAAATGTATCATTAAAAGTAGTTGTTGATGTGTTAACAGTTACATCACTCTCTGGCACTACAGCTCCACTACCACAAGAATCTAATACAATTAAAGATTTGCTATTTAAAGAACTTAACCAATTAGAAACTGTGGAGAGTGCAATAGAAGTCCTATCTTTAGTATCCTTTTCTATTGGAACTCGTAAAGCACCTTCATCATTCTCATCCCCGTGACCAGAATAATAAAAAACAACAATATCATCTTTTTTTAAATCAAGAGTGAAATTAACAAAACTTTCCCCAAATGTATCGTAAGAAGAAATTAAACTATATGTTTCATCAAACTCTCCATTATATACATTAGCGCTTATTATACTATTTGCTTCTAAATCACTAAAAAGTTTTTCTAAATTACCACTGTTTGGATAGTTAAAAGAGGGAATATCCCCAATATCTTTTTGTTGAATCATAGGAATATATATAAACTCTTTATTACTTTGTTTTGCTAAATGTGAAAAAGCATATGAAATTTCTCTTATATCATTTGGAGGATTA
>CAZHNE010000099.1:0-6644 GCA_964533775.1 uncultured Spirochaetaceae bacterium
TTAGGTTTTGAGCATTATGAAATATCATCATTTCAAAAGGATGATAATAAATGTTTACACAACTTAAGGTATTGGAACCTCTCTCCTTATATATCCCTCGGTAGCTCATCAGCCTCAACTATTTACGATAGGGATATATTAATTAGACTAACAAATACTTCTAATAAAGATTCTTATACAAAAAGAAATCTTTTAAGTGATTATGAAGAAGAAGAGTTAACTAAAAATCAATTTTTAGATGAATATATACTCTCTACACTAAGAAGCAAAGAAGGTTTAAACTTTAGTTTTTTACATAAATATTTTAATATAAACAAAGAAAAAGCACTTAAAGCATTTAAAAAAGTTAAAAAAGAATATTACAAAGTTGATAATATGGGCATTTCTTTAACGCAAGAAGGCTTTATACTTCTCGATACCATAATTTTAGATGTTGCTTTAAAAATGGAAAAGATTATTAGTTAAATATTGTAAAACAAAAACCGTTGTACACTATTTAAGTATAACAACGGTCTTTTTTTGTATTAAAATTTAAAAACAATCACAAAATATTAAAGTCTTAGAAAGGCTTATTATAAACAGAAAAGTCTCCTGTACTTTCAGTCTTTTCAGGTCCAATTTTTGCAAATCTAAGCATTACATATTCTGCATTAAGCATAGTATCATCATTAGACTCTTTAATTACTTTCCACATTTCTCTAGTTAAATCAATTACCTGTTCTTGATATTCAGGATCATTGATTCTATTATTCATTTCATGTGGATCTTTAGATAAATCATAAAACTCATCAAAGTCAAAACCATTAAATACAAACTTATAATGGCCTTTCCAAACTATTTTTTGAGTGTAAGCATAGCGCTGACCAAAAAACTCAGCATATCCTATTCTATCTTTACCATCTTTACCGTCTAAATATTTTACAAGGGACTCACCGTCAATTTTACCTTTTAAAGCTCTTAAATTAGCTAGTTCTAAAATAGTTGGAGCCATATCAATTGTTGTTAAATGAACATCACAATCAGTATCAATATACCTTTTATTATGTGGTTTAATAACAAAAGGAATGCTATAAACTTCTTCAAAAGAAGTTATTCCTTTACAGAACATTCCGTGAGCACCGAGCATATCACCATGATCAGTTGTAAAAACAATCATAGTATCTTCATATAATCCTTCTTCTTTAAGATAAGCTACCAATCTACCAACTTGTATATCTACAAGTGTTGTATAACCATAATAACAAGCAATAGTCTTTTTATAATCTTCCTCAGTCATATTTTCCCAAACACTAGCAATTCTCTTATAAACATTTGGTCTATTATTTAAATCATCGTTAATGCTTGCTGGAAGCTCTATTTTATCAAGATCATACATATCATAAATTTCTTGTGATACCACGTAAGGGTCGTGTGGAGCATAAGTTGAAAGGAACGTACAAAATGGTTTGTTTCCATCTTTATGATTTTTAATAAAATCAATTGCCTTATCATAAATAAAGTGCTCTTCAGTATGTTCAATTCCTTCTTTAAATACACCACATATAGTTTTATCCATATATCCATCAGATTTTATAACAACTCTATCAACAGGAGTAACATCAAACTTAGGCATATTATGCTCAGTTAGGTAATCACTAAATCCAAAGTTTTCTAACTTTAAACTTCGTTCTATATGCCATTTTCCGTAATAGGATGTTACGTATCCTTCATCTGTTAATGCAATTGGGAAATTATCTAAAGTTTGGTCATATTTAGCTCTATGTTCAGGAACTGTGTGAGTACAATCAATCATCCCATGATTATGAGGATACATTCCAGTAATTAATGATGCTCTAGAAGGAGAACAAACTGCATTCACACAATGTGTATTATTAAACCTGAGACTTTCTTTCATTAATTTATCTATATTAGGAGTATGACAAACATTGTCTTTCTCAAAAACAGATTTATTCTGTTGATCAACCATTAAAAATATTATATTTGGTTTTTTCATTTTTTAAAACTCCTTGTTTTATTTATTCTTTTTAATACTAACAAACTGCTTTTCCATTTTTTTTCTTATCAATCATCTTTTTAATAATTGGATATACTAATGAAAAAATTGAAAGTAAAATTATTAACAAAGAAATAGGTTTTTTGAAAAATATTAAGGGATCTCCTTGTGATAACATAAGTGATCTTCTTAGGTTAGACTCCATTAGATTTCCAAGTACAAGCGCTATAATAAGCGGGGCAAGGGGGAAGTCATTAGTTCGAAGAATATATCCTAATATACCAAAGAAAATCATAACAGTTATGTTAAATACACTAAGAGATATTGAAAAAGCGCCTACAACACATAAAATCATAATTGCTGGAGTTAGTATTTCAATTGGTACTTTTATAATATTTGCAAATAGTCTAATAAAGCTACTGCCTTGAATTAGCATAATTACATTTATTAAAAACAAGCCACCCATTATTACATAAACCCACTTACTACCTTCTCTAAAAAGGGATGGTCCTGGAACTATTCCTTGCATAGTAAGTGCTCCTATTAAGACAGCAACAGATGCATCGCCTGGAATTCCTAAAGTTAGTAATGGAATTAGGGTAGCTCCTGTAGTTGCATTATTTCCAGCCTCTGGTGCAACTAAGCCCTCAATACTTCCTTTTCCAAACTTCTCTGGGTTTTTAGAGTTTCTTTTAGCTTCGTTGTAGGAGAGCATAGAAGAAATACCACCGCCTGTTCCTGGAACTGCTCCAATTATTACACCAATAAAAGAAGATCGTAAAATTGTTTTCCAATATTTAAGTATATCTTTTACTTTTATAGTTGCTTTGGAATATACAATCTCGATTTTTTTAATGTGGGAATTATTTATAAAATCAACACTCTTTACTATAACTTCAGATAAAGCAAAAACACCTAACATAAGAGCAACAGGTGATATTCCAGATAATAGGTACATGTTACCAAATATAAATCTTGGAACTCCCTCAGTACTATCAATTCCAACAGTAGAGAAGAGGAGTCCTAAGGATGCCATTATAACGCCTTTAATGACTTTATCTCCTGCAATACCTATTGCAGCTGACATTCCGAAAATACAAAGTGCAAAGAATTCAGGTGCTCCAAATTTAGTTGCAAGATTTGCAATTTGAGGAGCAAAAAATATTAATGCAACACAGCTAATTATCCCACCAGAAAATGAGCTAAATAATGCTATTTTTAAAGCATCTCCAGCTTTACCTTGCTCTGACATGGGATATCCGTCAAACATTGTTGCACAAGATGAAGGAGTTCCTGGAGTATTAATAAGTATCGCACTAATTGAACCACCAAATGTCCCTCCACAATAAGTACCTAAAAGCATGTACATAGATGCAATTGAATCCATACCAAATGTAAAAGGCAATAACACAGCAATTGCAAAAACAACATTAAGTCCGGGGAGGGCACCAATTATTATTCCTGCAGTTACACCAACAAACATCATAAGAATGTGCATCGGTTGGATAATTTGTAATATAATATCAAACATATTTTCATTCCCCCCTATAATGGAATGCGCAATACAAATCTAAATATCAAATAAACAATAATAGCAAAACCGTAAAGTATTACATAATACTGCCACTTTCTACACTTCATAACAGCTAGAAAAAGAGATGGTACTATTAATGTAGCTATTAAATATCCAGTTTTATCAAATAGAAAACCATATAAAATTATTAATAACATAAAAACTACCGGCATTTTTATGTTGTTAATAACAGTTAAAAATGTCTCTTTTGTTTCTTTTTCAATACCATCTTTATGCTTTTGTTTAATTTTTAAAAAAGTAGTTATAAGTCCTATTAATGATGATGCACCAACAATAATAAATATTAAGTAAGGAAAGGTTCGACTAGTAAAAGATACTTCGCCGCCCCAAGAGCTTCTTAAAACTATTTCATTTGGTATCACTATAAAATAAAAAATAACACTTAATATTAAAAACAATGCATAAATAAATAAATCTTTTTTTAATTGTTTCATAATAACCCTCAGACTGTTTTATATAACAATCTCATCTTAATTAAATCACTTAATAACAAAGTATTTCGGTACTTCAAAATGAAATACCGAAATATTTGTAACATTAAATTAAATCATTCCTAATTCTTTTAAAAGCTTAGAATAAACTTCTCTTGCATTAGCAAAAGTAGCGTCTAATTCTTTACCATTTGGAACACCCATAGCTCCTGCACCACTATCAACAAGATATTTTTGGTACTTGTCTGTTAAAATACTTTCGTTGATTTTATCAGTTAAGTATTTAACAATGTCCTCTGGTGTATCTTTATGAATAACAATAGCTTGGATAGAATAATATACATTAATTCCTTCTACTCCGTATTGTCCAATATATGGGATTTCTGGTGCTAATGGATCGCTCTTTTCATCCATAATCATTAACACTCTTAAATCACCTAAGTTATGTTGTACTATTGCAGCAGGTGAATCAAGCACTACAAAATCTACTTCTTTATTAAGTAAAGCCGCAGTTGCTTCAGCACCACCTGTATAAGGAATAAACGCACCCCATTCAACACCTAATTTCTGTAAAGAATCAATAGTTGCTAAGTGAGCAGAGTTTCCTGCATTAGATACTGAGTAAGTAAATCTTTCACCACTTTTAATAAAATCCATAAAGTCATCTGCTGTCTTTAAATCAGAAGTAGGTGACACTATTACAGAATAAGTCGCTAATGGTTTAAGAAGAGACATAACTACAAAATCAGCTGGATCATAATCCATTTTAACCATTACTGGTTGAGTAATTAAAGAACTTGATGTAGCTGTTAGTATTGTATAACCATCAGCAGCTCTTTTAGAAGCTTCTAAAGCACCAATTGTATTTGAAGCACCAGCAATATTTTCTACAATAACGTTTACATCAATATCCATATTATCGATAACAGCTCTTGTAGGAATATCTACTGGAGCACCTGCAGGTGCTGGAACAATCCAACTAATTTTCTTTGTTGGAAAACTTTTTGCTTCACCTTCTTCTTGAGTTCCACTTGAAAATCCAAGTGCAACAACCGTTGTCATTAACACAAGTAATAATAACAATTTTTTTATAATTTCCTCCTATAAAAGTTCTAAATTAACTTTCATAACAATTTTTTTAATATTTTCACTCTTGCTAGCTTGTAACCCTGGTTTATGTAAATCTCCTGGGAAAAAGATTGCAAAATCGCCTTCTTTTAAATTGAGCATAGTTTCATTTTCAATTTTTAAATTGTATAAATATAAATCACGCTCTATTAATTCTTCTACTGGTTTGTGATGAGTAAACCTCGGAGCATATCCAATAGATTCACTTCCTTTTACTAGAAATTGAATATCAATATATTTTTCATGAGATTCAAATTTTCCAATTTCATAAGGTTTTGTTTCAAGTTCAATAACTTGGATATATCTATCTTTTCCGTCAATTTCATATACACCAGCTTCCATTGATAAAAAGTCTTGCTCTCTTAAGTATTCAATTGATTTTTGAATAATTTCAGGGTATATAGAATGATCGTTTATTGCATGAATATTTGATATTATCATTTTATAATCCACCTTCATTCTTGCTTTCTAAAGCATGAACCATATTAAGCACTAGAGTGTGGCTTGGAACCTCAAGACCTAGTTTCTCAGCAGCTTTTACCACAGATCCAGTTATAGTATCAACTTCTGTTTTTCTACCATTTCTTAAATCAGCACAAATAGAGGTAACACCATCTTTAGAGTTTATTGCTGTATTGGTTATTATCTTTAAGATGCTTTTTTCGTCAGCTTCAAGATTTAAAGCATGTGCAACAACAATTGCTTCTCTAAGAAGTTGTTTAACCATCTTCCAAGCATATTTATTCTCATATACATAGCCAATATTACACTGGAGTACACCTGTTACAGCACTTAATGAAACATTTCTTAAAAGCTTATCCCAAATAAGTTGTTGGATATTATTATGAATTAATGTATCAAACCCACAAGAATCAAATGCTTTTTTAATTTTGTCTAAACTATTATTTTTATCTGGTGTGAGCATACCTATATCGGTTTTACCTTGACCACCTCTTTTAATATGACCTGGTTTAAGAACTGCACCATTATCTGATGTTGTTCCAATAATAATTTTTTCTAGGGGAACAAAGTTGTTTAAAATATCTTCATGACCAGATCCATTTTGAAGTGTCATTAAGAAAGTATTCTCTCCGATTAAATGAGAGTTTTCTTTTAAAGCAACTTCTGAGTACATAGATTTTACAAATAAAATTACTAAATCCATTTCTCCTCTATCTTTAGAATTGAAAGTAGCTTTAGGAAAGTAAGTATTATCCTTATTATTTTCATTAAGGATTAAACCTTCTGTATTTATAAGTTCAACAATCTCTTTATTTGTATCAACTAGTAATACATTATTATGAAGTGATAGTTTTCCTCCATAAATGCATCCCATAGCTCCAGCGCCAATAACTGCTATATTCATAACTTAAGCCTCTTCACTTTGTGAAAATTCTGCTAAACCTTCGATTGCATAAACTCTAACAGGACAAGAATCTAATCCTTTAATTGGGAGTGGGGCAAAAGAAATAAAGAAAGTATCACTTGTTAATTGTTC
>CAZHNE010000100.1:0-6621 GCA_964533775.1 uncultured Spirochaetaceae bacterium
AAGATCTCTAGTTAATTGAATATAGTTATAAAGGTTATTTAAAATATCGTCTTGCTTGCTTGTGTATTTTCTTAAGTGTGAAAACTCTTCTACAAAAGCCTGTGCTTTATCACCCTTTGATTCTTTTATCTCTCTTTTCTTATTGTCAGCTTCAATTTGTTTAAGTATTCCATTTAACTCTTTTTCTTTAGCTTGTAAACTATTAAAAGAAAGTTTCAATTTAGCTTTTTCTTTTTCAATAGTAGAATCTAACTCTCTAACTCTTTTTATTGTTATGTTTAATTTTTTTAATATATCTTCTTCTATTGATTTATCTTCTCTTAATTGTTTTTGTATCTCTGTAAGTTCTTTTTCTTTTTGTTGGGAAGTTCTTTTTTTAGTTATTAATTCTCTTTTAGTTTCAGTAGCTTTTTCTTTAGAATCAACACATTGCTGGAGCTTATTATTTAATTCAATTATAGGTAAAGCTGTATTATAGTTGTCAACTTTAGACTTTTGTTCTTTATACCTATCTTTTTTTCTTTCTAATTGTTTTTGTATTTCTGTAAGTTCTTTTTCTTTTTGCTTTATTTCTTGTAGCTTACTGTAATAAGATATTACACTGTCATTCTCTTTAATTTCTTTATCTACAGATATTATCTCTTTATCAAATTGAATTATTTGCTCTTTTTTGTCTTCTATTTCTTCGTCAGTTAAAAGTTCAATTCCACCTAAAACTTGTTTTAAGATATTTAACTGAGCGTTTTCATCTTTATGATGGTTAAAGACTCTAATACTTATATCGCTATAGATTTGAGTTCCTGTTATTTGTTCAAGAATGGAGGCTTTTTCATCATCTTTAGCCTTTAAAAACTTATCAAAACTTCCTTGAGCAAGCATTACTGTTTTACTAAATTGTTCAAAGGTTAGTCCTATAAGATTTGTTGTTACATCTTCTAGTTTTAAACTTTTTGAAACTAGATTTTCATTGGTTTTATAATTAATGAGAGATTGTTTTTTACCTTGTAGTTTACCATCAGGTGTTTTTCGAGATCTATGTTGCTTAAAGGTAGCAAGATACTTATTTCCTTTAGTTGAGAAAAGGACTTGAGAACTACACTCTCCGCTGTGCTTGTTCATTAGTTCATTAGTAGAGCCTGTTATTTTACCTTGTCTAGTTGTTTCACCGTACAGAGCTAATGTTATTGCATCAAAGATAGATGATTTACCACTACCTGTTTTACCAGTAATTAAAAAGATGTTTTCTCTTGTTAAGTTTGGGTTATCAAAATCTATTTCCCAACTTCCTTTTAGTGAGTTTATATTTTCAAATTTTAAATTGTGTATCTTCATAATATCTCTACTTAGCCTCACTTGTTACTTCATCAAGCACTTGATGGAATAGTTTAATTACTTCTTCATCATTAATAACTAAGTTGTCATTACCATTATCTAAAAATGTCATATCAAAGATTTGTTTTGGTGTTAACATTTCTAATGAAACTCTCTTTGCATTTGTTTCTGCAATTGTTATTTTAGATTCTAATCTTATTATTATGACTTTAAAGTTGTTGTTTAAATGTTTAACAAAGTCTTCAACCTTTTCATTTATGGAACTTTCTATATGTTTAGATTTATATATTATTTCTAAATATATTGGGTCATCTTTATAATCAACCCTTATTTGATTGTCTAATTTTTTTAACTCTTTTTCTACTTCTTCTAAAGAGGAAACTTCAATTTGCTCTAAGTTTAAGAATTTTGGTAAAATGATTTCCTCTTTCTTAAACTCTTTATTATTAAATGTTAGTTTTATTAGTTGTTTAGGAGACTTTTCTCCAAAAGAGAGCGAAATAGGGGAGCCTGAGTAGACTATCTTTCTATCTTTATTAACTATTTGAGGTTTGTGTATATGTCCTAAAGCAAAGTAGTCTATATTTTTAGGAAAATAGTTAGCATTAATGCTTTTTAATTTACCTACATATATATCTCTGTGTTTTGCTCCTTCTATCTCGGTATTGCTACTGTCTCCTGTAGCAAAAAGATGCATTAAAGATAATGTAGGAAGAGTTTTGTCTAAATTTTCCTCTATATACCTTTCTACATCTCTATAATGATTAATCAAAGCTGAAGCTAACTCTTCTTCTATATCTATTATATTATCCGACTCTAAGTTAGGTTTAATATCTTTTTCTCTTAAAAAAGGAATAGCTACTATATTACAGTAAGGTTTGTCTTTTTCTTTTAAGGTAAATATTTGTTTTTCAATTTCTATTGATGTAACAATGTGAATATTGCTTTGTAATAAAAAAGGTGTAGCTAAATCAAGCATTGAGGAGAGATCATGATTACCGCTTATTATAACTGTATCTTTTAATGTTTGTATATTAGCTAATCTTTCTAAAAAGTTATAAAATATCTTTTGTGTTGAGACACTAACATAAGTGGTGTCGAATATATCACCACTTATTAAAAGTAAGTCTATTTTTTCTTTTATTATTGTGTCTATTAAAAAATTAAAGAAATGCTCGTGAGCAAATCTTATGTTATGTTTGTGAAGATTTTTACCAATATGTAAATCACTGGTGTGTAGAACTTTCATAAATCTAATCCTTAAATGGTGATAATAATATTATAGGGTATTTAAAGACCGAGTTCCACACTAAATTTTAATAATTAAAAATAGGCAGTGTATTAAATATATATTTTTGACAAAGTAAATTTAGTTAAAAATTCCATAAATAGGTTCATTACACTTTTTACATTTACCATTTTCAACGTTTTTTTTAAGATCTTTTTTTATAGAATTACTGTTGTTGTGGTTGTTGTTAATTAAGACATTTTTACAATTAGGACAAACACTTTGGGATGTTCTTGCAGTATTTCCCCCATAAACATGGGGAATACCTGCATCCTTAGCTATGTCTATCATTCTAGTAAGAAACTCTTCACTAGTGGCTTTAGTGTCACTCATTTCATAGTTAGGAAAGAACCTACTTAAATGCCAGACTTTTACACCATAGTCACTTAGAATATTTGCAAATTCTTTTATTAATTTTTCACTATGGAAAGTTTCTATAAGAAGAGTGGTTACTTCTACATGATTATTTTCATTTACCATGTATTTAATGCCGTCTAAAACCGGCTTTAACTCTCCCTTACATACATTCTTATAATATGATGCATCACCCTTTAAATCGATGTTAAATGCGTCTATAAGAGGGGAGAGGTTTTCTCTAGATTGCTTACTGAAGCTACCATTTGTAACCATTATTGTTTTAATATCATTCTTTTTGGCAATAACGGATGTATCAATAACATAGTCTTGCCAGACTATTGGTTCACTATAAGTGAAGCTTATTGATGGTGTTTTATGCTTTAGAGCTAAATTTACCAACTCTTTGGGAGTTACATACGTTGCATTTTTACTTGTTTCACTTTGGGAAAGTTGCCAATTTTGGCAGAAACTACAGCGAAAATTACAACCAGACTCTGCAACTGATAAGGTTTTAGTTCCAGGGATAAAGTGATATAAGGGTTTCTTTTCAACAGGATCTATAGCAATAGCGTCTAAATAACCGTAACCAATACTAGTTAGTTTATTGTTTTCTACCCTTCTAACTCTACAGTATCCCTTTTGTCCTTCTTTTATATCACAAAGTCTGTAACAAAAATTACAAATCACTAATAATCTCCGTAGTAAATGTCATAAATTTAGCATCAGGTCTTTTATAAGCGTAAGGGTTTAAACCAGCTTTTCTACTAAGAGCATACAACATTTCTTCTTTTGACCAGCCAGTTTCATCAGCAACTTGTGGAAGGAATACTGCACTGCTATTTCCAATTTTTAATATAATACCATCTCTTGATAGTTCAAATTGGGATAAGTCTTTTATTTTTTTAGGTTTTGATAATACAGAGATTTCAATTTCAACTGTTTCAAATTCTTCTTTAGAAAGATCTTCAAACCTATAATCATCATAAGCTGCAGCAAGAGCTAAAGTTTCAATTTCTTTATATAACGGTTTTTTAGCTGTAATATTACCTATACAACCTCTTAGTTGTCCATCTTTTTTTAGTGTTACAAAAGCACCTTGCTTTTCATCATACATAGAAGCGTCTACCTCTTCATACGGTAGGTCTAAGCTTTTAGCAATAGTATTTCTTGCTAAACTTAGTAGCACCTTCTTTTTCTTTTCATCCATCATCTATTTCCTCCATGCAATACTTAAATACGATACAAAATTATTATCTACAGACTTGCCTTTAACAGAATTGGATTGTCCCAATATTCTACCTTTCATATTGTTCAGCTTTGCCATTTCACTGACAAGTAACATTGGTGCGATACCACATATTGTAGCTTTATCTTCATCATTTGCTTTAGAATAAGCTGCAGAATTTTCTCCCTCGATAAAACTGTTGGCGATCTCTCGATCATAAATTGTAACCTTTTTTATTATATCATCATTTACAAAACTACCAAAGGGAGTATAGCCAAAATTATTACCATAATGTGTAAAATCGCTGCTTGCTATGACAGCTGTATTTTCATCAATTGAAGATAACAGTTGTTTTGCATAACTTTTTGCTTTACTAAAGTTTGTAAATCTATTTACATGTGCACAACAAAGGCTAACATTATCTAATTGCCCTATAAAAGGTAAAATCATTTCAATAGCATGTTCAGCTTTAGTTACTTCCTCATATCCACTTTTTAGGATGGGAAGGGTAAAGCCCTCAACTGTATTAAACCCAGTTTCAAAACTTTTAAAATTACCACTGCCCACAACATCATCCTCTATTTGATAATAGTGGGAAGGAGCTATTAATAGTATTTTGTTAATATCTGGATGTAAGTTATTGAAAAAGAGTTTTATTAATTCACCTGAATAATACAACCCAGCATGAGGTACAACCCCAAACTTATCCCTACTATCATTCTCTGGAACAAGTTTAACAATTTTTTCTAATTGATCCTTATTTGCAGGATACCATAAACCATTAAATTTAAGTTTTCTTTTCATATCTATTATTATACCACAAACTGCATTAATAGTAAAAAGCCTTAGTCTGTTTATTCTTGATTATTTAAATGTGAAACTATTTCATCTAACAACTTTAATTAATAGCCTATTTAGAGTTAAATTTTTAAAGTTGTTGACACTTGTCATTATATAATTATACTTACCTATTGTTCATTAATGAACTATTTTACAGTAATTATAGGCAGGAGAAATCAAAATGAGTAATAAAAACAATAAAACTATGTTAATGGCACAAGGGCCAATTAAAAAAACCCTTATATCCCTTGCTATTCCAACTATTATTGCAACTATTATTAATGCTGTTTATAATTTTGTAGATACATTTTTTGTAGGAATGCTAAATGATACTGCTGCAATGGGAGCTGTTTCAGTTGCATTTCCCTTGTTTATGATTATTTCTGCTGTTGGTCAAATGCTTGGTGTTGGAGCAGCTTCTTATGTTTCAAGATGTTTAGGTGCTAAACAAAATGATAAAGCAGATAAAACAGCATCAACAGCACTTTTTCTAGCTCTAATTTTCTCTGTAGTTGTTACAACTATAGTTCTAGTATTTATTGAGCCGATATTAAAACTAATGGGGGCCACTGAATTAATTCTTATTCCAGGCAAAAGTTATTCAACTTGGATAATAAGCGGAAGTATATTTACAATTATAAATATGACTTTAAATAATATTATTAGAGCAGAAGGGAATACCAAGTATAGTATGAACGCACTAGTCCTTGGAGCTGTCTTAAATATAATATTTGATCCAATATTTATGTTTGTTTTTGGTTTAGGTTTAAGAGGAGCTGCTATAGCTACAGTATTAGGTCAAGCTGTTTCTACAGTTTATCTTTTACATTATTATATAAGCAAATCGTCATATGTAAAAATAAGCAAAAAAGACATAAGCAGAGAAAAAGACATTTACCAAGAAATATTCAAGATAGGTATTCCTGTATTCTTTATGCAATTTCTCTCTAGTATGGCATTTAGTATACAAAACGTTGCAGTCTCTGCTTATGGAGAAGAAGCACTCGCGGCAATTGGAATAACTCTTAAAATATCAATGGTACCTATTTTTATTATGATGGGTTACAACCAAGGATTCCAGCCCTTTGCAGCATATAACTACGGTGCTAAAAACTTTAAAAGAGTAAGGGAAGGTTTAAAGATTTCAACCCTTTGGTTAGTTTTATTTGGCCTTTTCTCTTCAATCTTATATTTACTAATACCTGAGTTTTTATTAAAAATATTCACTTCCGACCCAGTTGTAATAGCATACGGAGTTAACAACTTATTAGGTTATAATATTTTCTTACCATTAGTGGGCTATATTATGATTAATACAGGCTTGTTACAAAGTTTTGGTAAAGGAAAGCAAGCTTCTGTTTTAGCAATTGTAAGACAAGGTCTTTTCTTTATTCCTTTAATTATATTCCTACCTGTTTTATATGAAGCATTTAGTACTCAACTCTCCTTTATGATCAATCTTTTCCCTTATAAAATGCCACCTGGCTTAGCTGGAATTATGTCAGCACAACCTTTAGCTGATATTTTAGCCTTATTAATAACAGCTGTATTCGCTTATCAAGTAAAAAAAGAAATATCG
>CAZHNE010000101.1:0-2378 GCA_964533775.1 uncultured Spirochaetaceae bacterium
GACAACAAAATTAATATAACTGTTGATTTTCTACAAATATATATTATAATTAGACTGTTCAGTAACTAACAATTTCTAATTTGGAGCATAAACATTTTAATAATTATTTTCTGTCTACACTAAGAGTTATAATTGTATAAACTTAATAGATTTTATTTAATCTGTTAAATATATTTGTTTATATCCCCTTGAGGAAATTGAAAAAAGTTAGTTTAATAAGAAGGATAAAAATATTGGAAATAGTTCAAGATGTTTATATTTAAACATCTTTCGAAAGTATGATGAGGAGGTAGTACATGGCAAAATATGTTTGTTCTGTTTGTGGATACGTCTATGATGAATCAGAAGGTATTCCTGAAGATGGTGTTGCCAAAGGAACAAAATGGAAAGACTTACCAGCAGATTGGGAATGTCCTTTATGTGGAGCAGGAAAAGATGACTTTGAAAAAGAAGGTGATGAAACAATGGAGGTTGCAGTTCAAGAGACTGTAACACATGTTGAAGTATCTTCAGATATGAAAGAATTTACCCCAGCAGAACTTAATATTCTCTGTACTAATTTAGCACAAGGTTGTGAAAAACAATACAAGAATGAAGAGGCTGCTCTTTTTAATGAGCTAGCTAGTTATTTTAAAAAAGGTGTAGTGCCTGCAAAAGATCCAAGTTTAGAAAAGTTAATGACATTAATTGAAAAAGATCTTAATGAAGGTTTTACAAAAGCTAATGATGCAGCAAATGCAGTAAGGGATAGAGGAGCTTTAAGAGCTTTAGTCTGGAGCGGCAAAGTAACCCGTATTTTAAAATCACTTTTAACCCGTTATGAAAAGATGGGCGAAAAAATGCTTGAAGATACTGGTGTTTATGTCTGTACAGTTTGTGGATTTGTTTATGTTGGTAACGAACTACCTGAAGTTTGTCCAATATGTAAAGTACCAAATTTCAAATTTCAAGAAATAAAAGGGAGGTAATATTTATGTCAGAAAAATATGCAGTAAGAAATATACGTTTGTGTACTAAAGATTGCCTATGTCTTTATGTTTGTCCAACAGGAGCAACAAATACCGAAAATAGTATTATAGATGTAGAAACATGTACTGGTTGTGGAGCATGTGTTGATGCGTGTCCATCCGGAGCAATCTCAATGGTTCCTTTTGAATACCCAACACAACAACCTAAAACAGAAAAAGTTGTTAATGAAATGAATGCTTTATTAAAAAGTAAAGCAGAGCAAGAAAATATTGCAAGTGCTCTAGAAGGAAAATTAGCAGCAGCTATTGAAATGTCTAACCATATAATGGCAGAAGATATAATCCGTGAAGCGGGATATATGTTGCCACAAAGTGAAAATGCAAAAAACTTTTTACAGTCACTTTTAGATAATCCTCAAGGTGAGGGCTTTCCTAAAGAAGCTGTAGAAAAATTATTAAAAAAACTATATAAAAATGAGGAGAACAGGGAAATGAGTGAAAAAACAACATTAGAAAACTTAATGACAGCATTTACAGGTGAATCAGAAGCTAATAGAAAGTATACAGCGTATGCTAGAAAAGCTGAAAAAGAAGGTAACTTAAATGCAGCTAAATTATTTAGAGCAGCAGCTGATGCTGAAACATTACATGCTTTAAAACATTTTGAAGTTGCTGGAAAAATTGGAACAACAGAAGAAAACCTTAAAGATGGTGTTGAAGGTGAAACCTACGAATATACAGAAATGTATCCACCAATGGTAGAAAAGGCTGAAGCAGATGGTAATAAAGCTGCTGTTAGAACATTTACTTTTGCTATGAAAGCAGAAGAAGTTCATGCAGGTCTTTACCAAGATGCATTAGACAATCTTGCTAATAAAGAAGAAGTTTTCTACTATCTATGCCCACTTTGCGGTAATATTGAAAAGTTTGTACCAGAAAAATGTGTTATTTGTGGTGTAGCTGGAGATAAATTTACAAAATATTAATCAATTGATAGTGAGATAAATAATCTCTAAATATGAAGAGAATGGTACCAAAGTTTATTTTTATAATATTCTTTGAATTATCATTCTCTTTTTTTTATTGGATTTACTATCTCTTTAAAAGGGTTAGGATCTAATATACTTAGTTTCACCGCATCGTAAGATAGTATGATTAGCAACTGTATTTTTGTGTTATGAAAAGTTTTAGTTTTTATCTTTTATAAACTTAACAATAGCATCAACTGCAATTTCTTGCTGTTGAAGAGCTGTTATTGTTGCAGTAAGATCCCCCTTTTGAGGGCCATAATTACCGAATTGAGCATGATTGCCCCCTTCAATAATTACAATATTTTCAGTGTAATCTATATTTTTTTCTAAATTTGAATTAAAGGTTCCATAAATTGTTAAAGCATCTTCGGGAGGAAAG
>CAZHNE010000101.1:2478-6601 GCA_964533775.1 uncultured Spirochaetaceae bacterium
TATTTTTTCTTCATTCTATATAGCCTTAATTTGAGTTAAGCTTTTACAATATTTGCAATTGCTTTTTATTTTTTATAATAGCATTAATTAGAATATATATACAAACACCATAGTTTGTTTATAGATAGAATTATATTATTCCTCTTCTCTTTCGAAAACAGGACTTATTGGTTCCATTCTTCCAATTGAATATCCCCAAATGCTAGTATAGTCTTGTATGTCTTCTCCCATTTTTTCTAACTGCCTTAAGTATTGGGCAATTGATTTAGATTCGATGATAATAACAGAGCTCATTTTTTCAATTACCGGGCTATGGGGTCTCGTATGGTCAAATTCGAACTTTAGTATTCGCCTACCATCGTTAGTAAGCCCTATTGTTCGGTAGGTGTTGCTTTTACCGACTCCTGGTAAGTTTAGCGTATTACGATCAGTAGCAATAAAGGGGATGTTATTATCTTTACGAACAGAGTCTATGTTTTTAACCATAACTTTTCCATTAAGAATAAATGTTTTTAACTTTTCATTATACTTTTCGTCTACATAACCAATGCATTTTTCTTCAACTTGTTCTTGAATGGACCTTGAGTTGTTGGCAAATAACTCTCTGTTTTCTTTAAACCCTTTTACAGTAAATGTATAGTAAGGCAATACTCCAATATTATTAAGCACATGCCTTAATTTAGCAGAATGCCCCCTTCTACTTGCTGCTACGGTAAAAACCTCTTGGTTAGAAACTGCCCACCCGGAATGTAATATTTTTCTAATTGCTTTTTCTGTTTCAGGTGTAATCTCCATTGCACTTGAAATATGAGTTTGAACAACACATTTTGTAATACCTATAGATTGTGCTTTTATTTTAAAGTCTTTTAACAAGTCTATTAGTTCTTTGGTAACTCTTTGTGGTAGATATACTGGTAGTTTAGTTCCTAAGCGGACTTTTTTAATTTCTGCTAACTGTTCATCCCGTGGAAGGTCCTTATTGTTCAACTTTTTTTCCTCTGCCATTATTAAAACACTATCTAATACTTTTTTAAGAGATGAAACAGAACTCATTAAGGCATCCCCACCAGTAATTAAGATATCTTCTAAAAAAGGATCATTCTTAAAATAGCTCATTGAAGCGTCTAAGTTTTTAAGCCAACTCTTTTTAGGCTGTAACTTTTTAAGGTTGAAATTAAACCTACCATTTTGGAAATCATACATTCTTTGGCAATAAGCACATAACCCACCACATGCTCTTCCCATAGTGTCAGGAATGAATATAGCGACATTAGGGTATCTTCGATGAATGTTGTGGGAAGGGATAACCCATCCGGCAACGTTAGGTTCTCCCACTTTAACAATGTCCTCTTTCTCCCATGCTGAAATATTACCAAATTCATCGACTAAATCTTGATTGTAGAAAAGGTAGCTACGTAATGCTTCATCAGCAAAAGGGTGGCTTTTTTCTTCTTTGCTTCTTACATCGATCAGTGATAGAAAATAAGGGGTTGCAAAAATTGGAATACCCTTCTTTTCTGCCTCATTCATTATTTTTAGAGTTTCTTCATCTAATGAATTGTCTAAAAAACTATTTAGCTCTTGGACATTATTCACTGCAAAGTGGAGGTGAAATCGATCTTTATTCCACCATTTAAGCACCTGTCTCCTCGCTTGCTTGTCTGTAATATTATCTTTAAAAGTATATGTTTTTTTAGTTTTAGAAAAAGAACGTTCTTTTCGTATCTTTTTTATAAGAAGGTTGATAATTCTTTCTTTGTTTTGCTTTCTCCATTTAATAACATCCCTGTCGAGGCCTGAAGGATGATTATCCATCCATATAGTAATTTGCTTTTTTGAAGGTAAGCTTTGTTTGTCAATACCATTTAATTGTCGTAGTAAATGTAGAATATCTAAAGCAAAATCAATTGTAACATCACATTCTTCATTTCTAAAAAGTTTACGCATTAATGATATGGGCGTAGAAGTAATTTGTTTGTCGTAAAGATTTCCATCAATAAATGTTTTTCCTTCATAATAAAGGAAATCCATTATTCTAATTAAAGCATAAGAATCCCAGTTGAGATCAAAAAAGGTGTTTTTTTCTTTATTCGCTTTATTATAGTAGACCCATGCTTTTGGGAAATCACGTTTCATAATTTTGGTATAATGAAGCTTAAGAGTTTCTACTAATTCTGTATTACTGAGAGAATCATCCTTCATGTAAGACATAATTATAGGGTTCTCTTGTTGTATTAGTTTAATTACATAAAAGATATCTTGTGTATAGATATTCATAAATTTATAATACTATGTAACGTAATTTGCTGTCAATGTTTTTCGCTTTTACAGATTTTGAAGAAATTAGTGTTAATTAAAATGGCAAAACTGGTCTTACTGGTTTGTAGTTACAAGGTAGTGACGACTTAGCTTTTTTATTTAGATCTTTTATCGTTTATAATTTTCATATGTTCTTCAGTAATAAGATCAACATTGTTTTCTTTTGCCCAATCAACACAGCCTTTTAATACTAAAGCTAAAAATACTCTTGGAACACCAAGAATAGTCATTAGAGCTTCATCTGTAAATTTAACTTTGTCGTCAGCTCTATTTGCTGCGTATCTTACTGATTCAATTGAACCTTTTCTAACTTGCAGTAATTCACTTCTCATTCGAGATTTTCTATGGTACCAGAAGTTTTTACTATCTCTGTAACCATAGTCGATTGGGAGATTAGGAAAGTCTCTAGCTTTCACCCCGTTTATAATAGCTTCTTTATACTTTTTCTTCATTAATATTTTGTCTACTCTAAGAATAAAGTGAGCGCCAAATTCACTTGTAATTCCATTAAAGTCTCTGTAAGGGCCCTCATAACCGTCTAACTCTCCAGGTTTATCCCTATCAGCACCGTCCAGTTCTCTCATCCAAGTACACTCAATAACTTCAACAGCATCACTTAAAACTTTGGGTCGTATATCGCTATGGTTTTCTTCTTCGATTAAACTTTTTTCTAGTTTAAAATTACATTTAGGCATTTTATCTTCAGGCTTATCACCAGGCCAAGAGAGTTTTACGGCCTCTTTAAATGTTTTTGTTTCGTCTGTAATAAAATTAATAGCGCACTTTCCATTTCTTAAAATATTTTGCGCAGTGTTGGATGAGTTTCTACAACATAAAAGCATAGCATAATAATCTTTTCCAGCAACATAGTACGGTTGTACTAAAGAATATGGCCCTAATGTTGTCATTCCGTTTTCACATAATGTGCTTATAATTACTGTTGGCATTGGGAAGAAAAGAGAAGTTTGGTAGAAGTTATCTACAATTCGAAGGTTTTCAAAGCTACTCATGATTGCTCCTAATAATTGCTACTCTATAGTTCTAGTATAATGTCTATTTATGGTTATCATCTAAAACATTTAGAGAAAAAATATTGATTCACTACTACTTAAATATAACATATAGTTGGGTTCAAAATAAATAAATCTAATGCAATTTTTGAGTACAAAAATAAGCTGATTTCTATAACCATTTCTTTAAATTTAACTAATACTTTAACTAAGGCTTTAGTCAAAAAGACAAAGACTGAAACTTTATGGTTTTAGTAAATAATTAATTTACAAGTGGGACATTTTCGCATCCATTTCATTTGTAAAAATTGAAACTAATCGTTCAATAGTATAGTCATATGAGAATTGTTCGGTTAAAAGAGCTCAAAGTTTGCCAACTAGATTGATAATATGCAAATATCTTTGCACAGAGATATATTTCTGTTAAAGTTGATTTATAATCAGTATAATGAAGAGAGGTTTAATATAATGCGTAAGTTAGAAAGTCAAAGAATTAGAGCTATTAGTCCAGAAAGTGATCCGTTAAAGATCGGAGCTGGCTGGTCTATAAAAGACCTCTCTAAACCACAAATTCTAGTTGAAAGTTCATTCGGAGATAGTCATCCTGGAAGTGCTCATCTTGATAAGTTAGTCCAAAGGGTTGTTGAAGGGATAGCTGATGAAGGTGGAAAAGGTGCTAGGTATTTTGTTACTGATATTTGTGATGGGATTTCCCAAGGTACCGATGGAATAAATTATTCTCTACCAAGTAGGGATATGATTTGTAATATGATGGAAATTCATGGTAAATCAAC
>CAZHNE010000102.1:0-6593 GCA_964533775.1 uncultured Spirochaetaceae bacterium
ACACAAAAAAACTGATTACATTATTTTTAAGTCTTTATTAAGTCACAGTTACCAAAGGAGTGAATTACTTACAACTCCTACCTTATATAAATAACAATATGTGCATTCCTTAAACTTTAGCTTGACAAAAGGACTAAATAATACGGATAATATAATAAATTCAAACGTTTGCATTAAAATGTTAGAATTTAAAATAAATAGAGGGCAGAGGATATGATAGTTAAGAAAAAAGGTGAATTTAACAAAGGGTATAACCCAATTACAGAATTAAAAGGCAAACATAAAGATATGCTTTTAGATTTTGGAATTTTAAAATTAGAAAAAGGTGATACTTACGAATCAGAATTAGAATTAGAAAGAGCTTATTTACTAATTGGTGGAAAAGTTGTTTTTGAATACGAAGGTAAAAGTGTTGAAGGAGAGAGATTTTCTTGCTTTGACGAAGAGCCAATTACTTTACACGTCGCTAGAGGTGTAAAAGTTAAAATCACTGCACTTGAAGAAACAGAAATTTGTGTTGAAAGATGTATTAATGAAAAAATATTCGATTCAAAGTTATACACAAAAGAAGATGTTAGAACTGATATCTTTGGTAAAGACGTTTTAAATAACACATCTATTAGAAGTGTTAGAACAGTATTTGATGGTGAAATTGCTCCACATTCCAACATGGTAATGGGAGAGGTTATTAACCATCCTGGTAAATTCTCAAGTTACCCACCACACGATCATCCACAACCAGAAATTTATCACTATAGAATGTTCCCAAAACAAGGCTTTGGTGTTTCTCTTTTAGAAGATGATGCATTTATAGTTAAAGATGGAGATACCTCATTAATAGCTTCTGATAAAACACACTCACAAGTTGCAGCCCCTGGTTATGCTATGTATTATATTTGGATGATTCCACATTTTGAAGATGATAGATGGTTACCTACAACAAGATATTACAGAGATGAGCACAAATGGCTGCTAGATGAAGATGTAAAAATTTGGCCTGAAATGAAGTTTGAGAAATAGGAGAAAGTTATGTCTAAAACTATAAGATTAACGGTAGGTCAAGCTATAGTTAAATATCTTGACAATCAATATGTAAATTTTGATGGTAGAGAAGAAAAGTTTGTAAATGGAGTGTTTGGAATTTTCGGACACGGTTGTGTTGTAGGTTTAGGTGAAGCTCTTCAACAAGACAATCATAGTTTACCTTTTTATAAAGGTTGTAATGAGCAAGGAATGGCACACAGTGCTATAGCTTATGCAAAACAAAACAATAGAAAGAAAATTATGGCCGTAACCTCTTCAATAGGACCTGGAGCTATGAACCTTGTTACAGCAGCAGCTTTAGCAACTACAAATAGAATTCCAGTATTACTCTTACCTGGGGATACTTTTGCATGTCGTCAACCCGATCCTGTATTACAACAATTAGAACAGTTCCATGATTTTGGAATAACATCTAATGATGCATTTAAACCTGTATGTAGATATTTTGATCGAGTATATAGACCAGAGCAAGTAATGACTGCTTTAATTCATGCAATGAGAGTGTTAACATCTCCTGTTAATACTGGAGCGGTTTGTATTGCTCTTCCTCAAGATGTACAAGGGGAAGCTTATGATTACCCAGTTGAATTTTTCGAGAGAAAAGTACACTACATCGACAGACCAACTCCTAATGAAGCTTTAGTCGATAAAGCTGCCCATTTAATCAAAAACAGTAAAAATCCATTAATGATATGTGGTGGTGGTGTTAGATACAGTGAATGTGGAGAAACCTTGGCTTCATTTGCTTCTAAGTTTAAGATTCCTTTTGGTGAAACTCAAGCAGGTAAAAGTGCTGTTGAATATACTCATGAAATGAACTTAGGTGGAATAGGGGTAACTGGTGGATTAGCCGCAAATGATTTAGCTCAAAAAGCTGATTTAGTTATTGCAGTTGGAACACGTTTATCAGACTTTACAACAGCAAGTAAATGGTTATTCCAAAACAAAAATGTAAAAATGCTTTCAATTAACGTAAATGACTTTGACGCGGTTAAAATGGATTCACTCCCTTTAATCTGTGATGCAAAAAAAGGTCTAGAAGCGATTGAAGAAAAATTAACCCTTCTTGGTTATAAATCAAAATATACAACCCAAATTAAAGATATTAAAGAAGAGTGGGATGCTGAAGTAGAAAAGCTTTACACAACAGAATTAGGGCCAAATGGTCGCTTCTCACAAATGAGAGCTTTAGGAATAATGAACGACGAGCTATTTAATAAAAATAGTATCGTAGTTGGTGCTTCCGGTTCTCTTCCTGGAGATATGCAAAGAGTTTGGAAAGCTTACGAAAAAGAAACATATCATATGGAATATGGTTATTCTTGTATGGGTTATGAAGTAAGTGGCGCTTTAGGTGCAAAAATGGCCAGAAGGGATGTTGAAGTGTATTCAATGGTTGGGGATGCAAGCTTTGTAATGCTTCACTCTGAATTACTTACAGCCCTACAAAACAACATAAAAATTAACATTATGCTTTTTGATAACAATGGCTTTGGATGTATCGACAATTTACAACGCTCTCAAGGAATTCCAAAGTTTGGTTGTGAACTTGTTTACAGTGATGATGATCCAAATAGTAAACTCCAAGTATCTTATGCAACAATTGCTAAAGGATATGGATGTGATGTTTGGACTGTTCATAACAGTGAAGAGTTAAGAAAAGCATTAGCTGAAGCAAAACTAAGTACTAAATCAACACTTATTGATATTAAAGTTGATGAAGATTCAATGAGTGAGGGTTATAAGAGTTGGTGGAGAGTAGGTACTCCAGAAGTCTCAGATAAGCAAAGTGTTATCGATGCCTATAATGACCTACAAAAAGAAATTAAAAAAACTAAAAAATACTAAAACAAAATGAGGTTAAGTATGGATAAAAATAAAGTTAAATTAGGCATAGCACCTATTGCTTGGACAAACGATGACTTACCAGACTTAGGTAAAGAAAACACATTTGAGCAATGTGTTAGTGAAATGGCATTGGCTGGATTTACTGGCAGTGAAGTAGGAAACAAATATCCAAAAGATCCAAAGGTTTTAAAACCAATGTTAGATTTACGTGGAATAACTATTTGTAATCAATGGTTTAGTAGCTTTTTAACAACTCAAGATATTGATACTGTTATAAAAGACTTTAATAAACAACTTGATTTCCTTGAAGCGATGGGTGCATCTATAATTGGTCCTGCTGAACAAGGTAATAGTATTCAAGGAACAGATAAAAGTATTTTTGACGATAAACCTACATTTACAGAAGAGCAATGGAAGCAAGTTTCAGAGGGTTTAAATACTCTAGGGAAAATTGCAAGAGAAAGAGGTTTTAAATTAGCTTACCACCATCATATGGGAACAGGCTGTCAAACAATTGCAGAGACTAAGAAGTTGATGGATTTAACTGACGAGAGATATGTATTCTTAATTTTTGACTCAGGCCATTTTGCTTTTTCTGGAGAAGATCCTGTTGAAGCTCTAAAGCTCTTTGTTGATAGAGTAGCTCACGTTCATCTTAAAGATGTTAGAAAGGATGTAATCGAAAAGGTTAAAAAAGAGAAATTAAGTTTCTTAGATGCAGTAAGAGCTGGTGCTTTTACAGTGCCTGGAGACGGTAGCATTGATTTTCCTTCTTTATTTAAAATTTTAGAAGAAAATAATTATGAAGGTTGGATGGTTGTAGAAGCTGAGCAAGACCCAGCAAAAGCAAATCCATTAGAATATGCAATTAAAGCTCGAAAATATATTAGAGAAAATACAGGTTTATAGGAGTTAGGAAAATGGAAAAATTAAAAGTTGGTATTATTGGAGGGGGCAGAATAGGTAAAGTTCATGCCCAAAGTATTACAAACTTGGTGCCAAGTGCATCAGTTGTAGCAATAGCAGATCCTTTTATGAATAAAGAATTAGAAGAGTGGTCTAAAAGTAAGGGAATTAAAGAAACTTACAAAGATCCATACGATATAATAAATCATAAAAGTATTGATGCGGTATTAATTTGTTCTCCAACAGATACACATACTGAGCTTATTAAAGCAGCAGCAATTGCTAAAAAACATATATTCTGTGAAAAACCTGTAGATACTGATTTAAATAGAATTTATGAAACAATGGATGTTGTTAGAGAAAATGGAGTACTTTTCCAAATTGGTTTTAACAGACGTTTTGATCATAATCATAGCGCAGTAAAAGAAGCTGTTGAGGCAGGAAAAGTCGGAGATGTACATATTGTTAAAATTACTTCTAGAGATCCAGAACCACCAAGTCCTGAATATGTTAAAGTTTCTGGTGGTATTTTCTTAGATATGATGATTCATGACTTTGATATGGTTAGATTTTTAGCTAACAGCGAAGTTAAAGAAGTTTTTGCATCAGGAGCAGTTTTAGTTGATCCAGAAATTGGAAAAGCTGGAGACGTTGATACAGCTATTGTAACACTTACTTTAGAAAACGGTGCAATTGCAGTTATTGATAATTCTAGACAAGCTGTTTATGGATACGACCAAAGAACTGAAGTATTTGGTTCAAAAGGCTGTGTTAAAGTTGAAAACGATACAAAGAGTTTGGTAGAATTAAGTACTAAGGAAAGAGTTGAAAGTGAAAAACCATTATATTTCTTCTTAGAAAGATACATGGATTCATATGCAACTGAAATTATCGACTTTATTGATTCAGTACAAAATGGGGCACCAATAAAATGTGGTATTGAAGATGCGATAAGACCTGTAGAAATAGCACTAGCAGCTTCAAAATCATTAAAAGAGAATAGACCCGTATTAATCAGTGAAGTAGCATTCTCGAAATAAGGAGAAGAGTATGGGTGTAATTACAATTTCAAGAAAAATGGGAAGCGAAGGTACCTACATTGGTAAAGAGGTAGCAAAAAGGTTGAACATGGCTTATGCAGATAAATCATTCATTTTCCGAATTATGAGGGAATATGGGTTTAGTGCATTTAGTGAAATATATAATAACACCCCAGGATTCTTCGATAGGTTTTTTTCATTACGAGAGCAAACAGTTGACTTTTTAGCAAGAACAGAACAAGCAATTGGTAAAGCTGATAATGTTGTTCTAGTTGGCCGAGGAGGCTTTGGTGTATTTGAAAACTTTAATGATGTTTTAAATGTTAGAACTAAAGCTCCTATGGAGTTAAGAATTAAAAGACAAATGAAAGAACATAATTTAAGTTATGAAGAAGCCCTTGAGATGGTAGAAGAAAATGATAAGGTGAGAAAAAGCTTTATAGAATCTGACTTTAGATTTGATTATCAAAATACAAATAGCTTTGATATGATAATAAACACAGGTATTGTATGCCCAGATAGGGCTGTAGATTATATTTGTGAAGTTTATCAATCTTTAATGGAAAAAGGCAGAAGCTCTACCTCTAAAAACTTAGCTGATATAGAAGTGGATCCTGTTTTGCTCAAGTTTGTAAAAGAAGAGTTAGACAAAATTCGTTAAGGAACAAAATGAAAAAAGTCAAAGTTGGCGTAATTGGTTTAGGGCGGTTGGGCAAGGCTCACGCCCTAAACATAAAAACAAGAATAGTTAATGCTGAATTGGTTGCTGTATCAGATATATACAAGCCTTCATTAGACAAATTTTTAGCTCAATTTCCTTCAGTGAAAGGATATTTAGATTATAAAGATATGTTAAAAGAAGAAGATATTGATGCTGTTATAGTTGCCTCTTCAACTTCCACTCATTCTTGTGTTGTAAGAAATTGTGTTTTAGCTAAGAAAAAAGTTTTTTGTGAAAAGCCAATAGCTGCAAGCTTAGAAGAAGCTATTGAAGTACAAAAAGTAGTAGAAAAACATAAGGGTTACGTTCAAGTTGGATTTATGAGAAGGTTTGATCGCCATTATCTTAAAGCTAAAGAAAAAATTGATAGTGGTGAAATAGGCAAGCCTGTATCTTTACTAGCTATTTCCAGAGATCCTGGTTGTCCTCCAATTGAATTTGCTAAACTCAGTGGTGGACTAATTAATGATATGGCTATTCATGATATTGATTTGTGTAGATGGCTAATGGATAGCGAAGTAAAAGAAGTATTTGCCCATGGCGGGGTAGTAAGATGGAAAGAATTAGGTGAAATAGGTGATGTAGATCATGCTAATATCTCAATAGTGTTCCAAAATCAGAAAATGGCTCTATTAGAAGTTAGTAGAAACTCAGCTTATGGATATGATATTAGAACAGAAATAGTTTGTGAGCAGGGAGCAGTTTCAGTTGAAAAAGTTCAAGATGAATCAACTGTTTACAAAACAAATAACACACTTAGTGTTAATACTATAAAAGGATTTTTAGATAGGTTTGAGGATGCATTCTTTAATGAAGTTAATGTATTTGTTAATAACATTTTAAAGGATATTTCACCTAGCGTTACTAGTTTTGATGGTTTAAAAGCTATTGAGATAGCTAATGCAATAAATGAAAGTATAAAGACAAAAAAAGTAGTTAAATTATAATAATTTAATAACTTTTACGAATAAATAATTATTAGGAGAGTTTAATATGAAGAAAGTTAAAGTCGGTGTAGCCGGTTATGGCGTAAT
>CAZHNE010000103.1:0-4612 GCA_964533775.1 uncultured Spirochaetaceae bacterium
GCTCTAGCTATTGAAACTCTTTGTTTTTGACCACCAGAAAGTTGACAAGGGTAGGAGGTAGCTTTATCTTCTAATCCCATTTTTTTAAGTAGTTCAATTGCGATTTCTTTTGCTTCATTTTTATCCCGCTTTAAAACATAAATTAAAGCTTCAGTTATGTTTCTTAAAATGCTCATATGAGGAAAGAGGTTAAAGTCTTGAAATACTAAGCCGTTATAGAGTTGGATTTTTCTTTTTTCTTCTTTTGTTAAAAGTAAATTATCATTATTACAAAGAGTATCACCACATATTATTACCTCTCCACCTTCAATAGTTTCAAGCTGGTTAATTGCTCTTAGCAGAGTACTTTTGCCACTACCTGATGAGCCGATAATCGATAAGACTTCACCTTCTCTAACATGGAAAGAAATATCCTTTAGAACGTGGTTTTCTCCGTAACTCTTTTGTAAGTTGTTTACTTCAATTACATAACTTTTATCCATTATCTTTCCTCTCTATTCGTAGTAACTTAGTTTCTTTTCAATAATTTCAAAAACTTTTGAAACTACAGCATTCATTATAAAGTAGAAAACACCAGCTATAAACAAAGGCATTGTGCTAAATGTTCTAGCAGAGGCAGTCTTTGCTACTCTAAATACTTCAGCAACACCAATAGTTTGGGCAAGAGCTGTATCTTTTACAAGGGTAATTACCTCATTTCCCATAGCAGGGATAATCTTTTTTATTACTTGGGGGAAAATGATGTGGAAAAAGGTATGAGTTTTTGTAAAGCCTAGTACTTTACCTGCTTCATACTGACCTTTATCAATAGATTGTATTCCACCTCGGTATATTTCAGCAAAATAAGCTGCGTAGTTTATTACATAAGCAAAGATAGCTGCATTTAGTCTATCAAAAGATGTGCTAAATATGTAATAAGGAGCAAAGTAAACAAATATTAATTGTAATATGAGAGGGGTTCCTCTCATAATCATAATATAAATATTTGTTATTTTACGAACTATCCAAAATCTACTTTGTTTAAGTTTCGCAACTAATAAACCTAGTGGAAGTGAAAAGAGAAGGGTAAAGAAGAATATCTTTATACTTACAAGTGTTCCTTCTAACATAGGGATTAGCAATCCATTCATAATCTCTCCAGAGTATAAAAAAAGTAAGGACGTAATAACGCCCTTAACTTATAAATTAAACTATTTTTTAGTTTTTTCCAACAGTACTAATGTCAGCTTCAAACCATTTTGTTGAAATTTCTGCAATAGTACCATCCTCTGCCATTTCTAATAAAACAGCATCAACTTTGTCTCGTAAGGCAAAATCATTTTTTCTAAAACCAATAGAATATTCTTCTTCACTTAAACTACCGTCTAAGATTCTAAAGTCTTTGCCTGATCTTTTAATATTGTCGTTAGCTACAAACAAATCTAATAGGACAGCATCAACACCACCGATTTCTAAATCCATAAGAGCTGTTAAGTTTTCACTAAATTCAATTACGTCTTTTAAACTATCTTTAAATTCAGGAGAAGAATTTAATGCATCACTAGCTGTACTACCACCTTGTAAACCAACAGTTTTTCCATATAAGTCTTCTAAAGAATTAAAAGGAGAGTTAGTTTTCACAACTAGGATTTGTTCGTTCTTTAAATAAGGTTTTGTAAAAAGAACTACTTTTTCTCTTTCAGGGGTTTTAGTAAAACCATTCCAGATACAATCAATGTTTCCAGTAGCTAATTCTTGTTCTTTACTACCCCAATCAATAGGTTGTAGTTTTAACTCAACACCCATTCTTTTAGTTACTTCTTTAGCAAGGTCTATATCGTATCCAACTATTTCATTGTTTTCATCTCTATAACCCATTGGTGGGAAAGAGTCATCAAGTCCTAAAACAAATACACCCTTATCCATAACTTTATCTAAAGATGTATCTCCTACCTCTTCTTTAGCACCACTTGCAACAATTGTAGCTATTGAAAACATAGCTATAAGTAAAACAGACATTAGTTTTTTCATAAATTTACATCATCCTTCTTTAATAATGAGCGAATTATAGTGAATTAATTTATAATATACAAGCAATATTGAATAATTATACAAAAAAGGTATACTAAAAGTTTGGTTTTATTAATTTTATTTTTAGTTTTACTCTCTTTTAATCTAAACTAATATTTATTCTTTAATATTCCTTTTATGAGCCTTTAAATTGTATAGTTATTGTATTTTATAGAGTTGATTTAATTAAACATCCATTATATTATGAGGGCCATGAAAACAGAAGATAAATTAATTACTTTTACAGTGCCTTGTTATAATTCAGAGGCCTATATGAGAAATTGTATAGATTCCATCTTAGTGGGTGGAGACGATATAGAAATTATTATAGTAAACGATGGGTCTACAAAAGATAAGACTGCTGAAATAGCAGATGAATATCAAGCTAAGTATCCAAATATTTGTAGGGCTATTCATAAAGAAAATGGTGGCCATGGCTCAGGTGTTAATGCTGGCATTAAAAATGCTCGTGGTAAATACTTTAAAGTAGTAGATTCAGATGACTGGGTCGATAAAGATGCTTTAATAAACGTCTTAAATAAATTAAGAGAACTTGAAAAAAATAAAACTAATGTTGATTTATTTATTGCCAACTATGTATATGAGAAGGTATCTCTTAATGAGCAGAAAGTAGTTGATTTTTCAACAAAACTTCCTAAAAACAAGGTTTTTAGCTGGGATGATATGGGCAAATTTGGTCCAAATGAATTCTTAGCAATGCACACTTTAATTTACAGAACACAAATCTTATGGGATTCTAAAATTGAACTGCCAAAGCATACATTCTATGTAGACAATATATTTGCTTCATTACCTCTTATCTATGTAGATGATATTTATTACATGGATGAAGACTTGTATAGATATTTTATTGGACGAGATGACCAAAGTGTTAATGAAGATGTTATGTTAAGACAAATTGATCAACAGATAAAGGTTTGTAAAATAATATGTGAGAATTATGACTATAAGAAAACTATAGAAAAATCTCCAAAGTTAGCTCATTACATGCTCAGGTTGATTAGAATTCTTTCTGTAATTTCAACTGTGTTTCTTAATATGCATCCTAGTGAAGAAAATCAACAAAAGAGAAAAAATTATTGGGTGATGATTAGGGAAACTCAACCAGAGCTATATGGTCAAATACGTTATTATTGGGGAAATACACTTATAAATCTGCCAGGGGTTTTGGGAAGTAAAGTTTCTAGAGTGGGATATAAGATTACTAATAGAATGTATAAATTCAGCTAAGTAAATAATAAAAATCGTTCACAGACTGGTAATATATTACCGGTCTTCTTAATCTTAATTCTAAGAATATTTAACAACAACTAAAAGTTGTTTGGAGTAAAAATGCACAAGTTACTTAAAATTATAGAAGATCATCCTTTAGCAGTAGTTATAACTATATTTGCTATTTCTTTAATTTGTTTTATCCCGATTCGTAATGTAAAATTAAATACAGATGTATATAGTTTACTTCAAGTTGAAGATGAAGCTGCTGATGTTAAAGAAGATGTTTTAGAAACAAAAGGAGATTTTACTCAAGATTATACTTTTGTTCTTGAGGGAGATGGTGTTTACACTGTAGATACTTTTAATACTTTAGAATCGGTATTAGAAAAATTATCCCAGTATGATGAACTAAACACTCCTGTGTCAGTTTTAGACTATTTAACAGTAGAGAAAAAAGGAACAAGATTAGCTGTTGCAAAGCTTTCCTCTCATAAGGAAGGAACTCCTTGGACTGAAGAAGAGGTGTGGGAAGTAGAAAGAAATATAAAAAATGATAATATTGCAAAAGGGCTTCTTGCCTCAAAAGATGGAACAGCTCTTCTTTTTTACTTTAATAACCAACCTCTTGGCAATAAACAAGCAGAAGTAATTGATGAGTGGGAATCTATTATATATGAGTTAAAGCCTCACTGTGATGTTTATATTCTAGGTGCTCCTGTTTTCGATCAAAGAGTTGAGTTTTACTTGTTTAGAGACTTTGTTGTTTTACTTATTCTTTGTGTTATTGTAATCATGTTAGTATATTTCTTTAGCTTTAAATCATTTAGGGCTATTTTTATACCAGGGTTAGTGTCTATAATTGGTTTAATTTGGACTATGGCTTTTATGAGTGTGCTGGGCTTTGAGCTATCGGTTGTAACTATTATAACACCTTCTATGGTCTTGATATTAGGCTCTTCTTACAGCATTCATATGTTAAATGAGTACTATCAAGACATAGGAACTTATAAAACAAACAGAGAAGATATAATATTTTCAGTATCAAAGATTAAAAATACAATTCTTACCGCTAGTATTACAACTGTAATTGGTTTTTTAAGCTTATTAGTTGCTAAACTAGATGCTTTTAGAGAACTTGCTGTTTCAGTTTCATTTGGCATTGCTATGTGTGCTCTGTTATCTATTACATTTATTCCAGCCCTATTGTTAGTTCAAAAAAGACCTTCAACAAAGAAGTTTACAAATTATCAAAATGGCAATCTTGATAGAATATCACGCAGCATTGGAACAATTGTAGCAAGGTATTGGTACATATTTATCACTATAT
>CAZHNE010000103.1:4712-6552 GCA_964533775.1 uncultured Spirochaetaceae bacterium
TCACGCAGCATTGGAACAATTGTAGCAAGGTATTGGTACATATTTATCACTATATATATATTATCTATTGGTGGTTTTTTACTTATTCACGATAAAATTCAAACAGTAACTGATTACTTAGCTTATTTCCCTCAAAAAGACCCTTTGGTTGTTAATTCAAAAACTTTTGTTAAAGACTTTGGTGGAACAGAACCATTTTATATAACATTTAAGGCTCCAGAGGATAGTAAAAATTATTTTGATGATCCTGAAAACTTATCTAAAATATATGAATTTGAAGAAACCATTAAAGCTGAGAATCCAGATATAGTAAGTATCTTCTCTTTTACACAATATATAGCATTTTTGAATAAACAATATTCAGGGGAAGTTGAAATACCAGAAAAGAAGGGTATGATTCTGTTTATGTCTAGGTTGCTAGCCCTTGTTAGAAATCAGGTTGACTCTTATCTTTATGATACTTTAATTAGTGAGGATGGAAGCTCAATTACTCTTTCTATTAGATATTATGATAGTGTATTAGACTCTCTTCAATCCGTTGGTAGTGCAGAGAGAATTTTAGATAATATAGAAATGCATAAGCATCTTCTTCCTGACGATATTGAATATGTAAACTGGGGAGGCAAGATAAACTTAAGTAAAGCAAACAATGCAATAAGAAGAGATCAAAATAAAGCTAACCTTGTTTCATTTATTTTAGTATTCTTTGCTGTATTACTATTCTTTAGATCCCTTTCAATTAGTTTGTATTCTTTAATTCCAATACTCTTTGGTGTTACTGCAAACTATGTAATAATGTACTTGGTTGGAATACCATTTGATATGGTAACATCAGTATTTGGTTCAATTACAGTTGGAGTTGGAATTGATGATGCTCTTCACTATTTAATAAGATACAGAAATACAAAGAAAGCTAATCCAGGATCTAACATGAATGATCTTATAAATAAGACGCTTAGTGTGACAGGAAAACCAATTATTGTAACTAGTATTTCTATTATAGCAGGAATGCTTGTACTATCTTTTGCCTCTTATGCACCGATAAGATATTTTGGACTTTTACTATCTCTTGCACTTGTTAATACAACTTTTGCAACGCTGTTTATTCTTCCTTCCTTTATGACTTTGGTTGATAAATTTAAAAGGAAACCTAAAAGAGCTGCTGCTTAAAGATAGTGTATAAAGATTAAATCAACAGAAAAATTAAAAAATTTAAAGAAAAAATATAGGGCATGTTTGTGCCCTATATTAATTTTTATGATTTTAGAAACTTAACTCTCAACATCTTCTTTATAGTAATAACTATTAAATGTGTGGTTATCTTTTCTTTTATTTTCTGGAGGTAGAGTCATGTAGTCACCATAAATTGTTTTAAGCAGAACATCATAGTGTTTGCTAATTTTACATGGAATCCCTTCAAATGTAGCATCAATTGTTTCTTCTATCCACCTTTTTTCTAAAACTATCAATTTAGCTCCATCTCCAAAGGCTAAAACCATTAATTTATTGGTAGAGTCATAATCTACTTCAGTAGCTAGTGAAACTAACTTGTTACGTAATTTAATAGGATTTAGAGACCAACTAAGTAAAATAGAAGTAATTACAAGTCCTGCGTTATAGTGAAAAGGAAATAAAGAGCTAGGTTTTAGTCTTGAGAGGCATGATAATCTCATAAGTCTTTTTGCTTTTTTATATTTCTTTTTGCTGTCTATGTTCCCTTTAATACCATCTAGAGGAAAAATATCTAAATAAACTCCATAAGGGTTATCTTTAAATCCTCTATAGTGCTCATCACATACAGTCCTATTGTCACAAATCTTTGCCCACGCAAAATGGTAAA
>CAZHNE010000104.1:0-6515 GCA_964533775.1 uncultured Spirochaetaceae bacterium
TAGGATCCCTATGATTTACAGTATATTTAATACTCTTTTTATTAATAGCTAATACTTCGTCTTAAATTTTTAGTTTTACAGTGTAGAAATCCATAATTTACTCAATTGTTTATTGACGAGTTTCCTATACTGTCTTATCATTATTTTAGAGATATAAAAATTTGAGTGGAGATATTTTAATGAAAAAAGATGATATCGTAGACGAATTAGACCTTGAAGAAGAAAGATATTTTAATGTTCTTGGCTTTGATGAAGAAGAGTTCGTTGATGATCTAGATGCACCACCTGTTGGTGACTTTGATGATGATGAATTGCTAGATGATGTTACTGATGAAGAAAAGCTTATTAGTGACAATTTCCTATTCGGTGATGACGAATCATATGAAGATGAAGTTGCTGAAGTAGAAGTTGAAATTGATGATGATTTAGAGGAAGATGACTTTGAAAGTGACTTCTTCTCAAAAGAATTAGACTGGTAAGAATATCTCTTTAAAGCAATAGGGCACATAAAGTGCCTTATTTTTTTATGTAATTAAGATTGATAATAACTAAGATAATTGTTTTACTGTATATTAATTGAATATTATTGCAGTTTATGTATAAAAGAATTTACAAAGCTTTTTATTTATAGTATATTATCATTCATTATCGAGGAGAGGAATATGAAACGTAATAAAATATTAACAATTTTGCTTGTTTTAAGCTTTGCTGTTACTAGCATTTTTGCCCAAGGAAATGGTGAAAAAGATGTCGATTCTAATGTTAAAAAAGTTGGAGTGTCAAAGCTTTTGTCTCACTCAGCATTAGACAGTGTTGAACAAGGTTTACAAGATTATCTAGCAACTACTGACTTAGAAATTGCTTATAACTTACAAAATGCTAATAATGAAATATCAACAGTTTCTTCAATATCACAGCAGTTTAAAAACAGCAAATGTGATTTGGTAGTTGGTATTGCTACCCCTAGTGCACAGTCCCTAGCAAATACATTTACAGATATTCCAGTAGTATTTTCAGCTGTTACAGATCCTGAAAGTGCATCTCTAGTAGGTGGAAACATTTGTGGTGTTTCTGATGCGAACCCTGTTGAAGCTCAAATACAACTTTTAGTTGATATTACTGGTGCTAAAACAATAGGTAATATATATGCAAGTGGTGAAGCTAACGCTGTTGTTTTAATGGAAAGAGCTAAAGAAGCTTGTGAAAACTTAGGAGTTGAGTTTGTTAGTGCAGCTGTATCAAATACTAGTGAAGTAAGACTAGCTATACAGTCAATTATTGATAGAGTTGATGCAATTTATGTAGCAACAGATAACACTGTTATTTCAGCAGCTTCTAGCATTGATGATATTTGTGAAAAAGCAAATAAACCATTTATGACTTCTGATCCTGAAAGTAGTAAAGACTTGAACTTTTTAGCATCTTGGGGATTTAACTACTATAATATAGGGATCGAAACAGGAAAGGTAATTGAATCTTGCTTGAGAGGAACAGCTCCAAGTGAAATTGGATCAGTATTCCTTTCCAAACCATCCGACTTTGAACTTTGGTTCAATTTAGACGTGGCTGACAAATTAAATATCACTATTAGTGATGAATTGTTAAATTCTGCAGCTTTAGTCATAAAAGATGGAATTAAAATCAAAAAAGAATAGATATTTTTATATTTATCTTTTATTATTTTTCTCAAGGGTGCCACATTAAGTGGCATCCTGTTATTGTGCTTATATAGAGGTATTTTATGATTGAGGGGATTTTTGTAGATGGATTAATATTTTCCATTATGGTTATAGGAATTTTGATTTCCTTTAGAATTTTAGATTTTGCAGATTTAACTTGTGATGGTTCTTTAGCCACCGGTGCTGCAGTTGCAGCTATGCATATAATAAGTGGAGGCAGTATATTTGTTGCCTTGCTCTTATCTTTTGTAGCTGGAGCAATTGCTGGTTTTGTTACTGCTACAATTCACAATAAATTTAAAATTCCAGGCTTACTTGCTGGTATTCTAACGATGACAATGCTTTATTCTGTAAATTTACGAATATTAGGCAATAAGGCAAATGTCCCTTTATTAAGAATTAGAACCTTTTATACGATAATTCCTGAAACTTTCAGTTCTCTTAACCCTTCAATAGCTGTATTAATTGGAACTCTCATCCTTGTACTTATTATAAAAACGCTAGTTGATATATTCTTTAGAATGGATTTAGGGATTTCTGTTGGTGCTCTTGGAGGAAATGAACAAATGGTCATTTCTCAAGGAATGAATCCTAACTATTTAAAAATACTAGGTATTGGTCTTTCAAACGGACTAATAGCACTTTCTGGTGGTCTTTTAGCTCAATATCAAGGTTTTGCAGATGCAAACCTTGGACAGGGAATGATTATTCAAGGTTTAGCTGCAATTATGATTGGTGAATTCTTATTTAGTAGTAATAGAATTTCATTAATTACTCTTCGAGCAATATTAGGTGCAATTATTTATAAAGCGTTAATGTTCTTTGGAAGAAAGTACGGTTATTTGATTAATATAACTCCTAATGATTTTAAACTATTAACTGGTGTATTAGTTATTGCTTCTCTTTGGATTGCAAAAAGCAGATCAAATGCTAGTGATAGAACGGCTAAAAAGAATGCTATTTTAAGAACTCAACAAGGAGAAGAAACAAATGATTAAATTAGAAAACCTTACTAAAGTTTTTTATCCTGGAACTGTAAATGAAAAAGTTGCTATTAATGGTGTAAGTTTAAACATTAAAGAAGGTGAAGTTGTTTGTATAATAGGATCAAATGGTTCTGGTAAATCAACTCTCTTTAATCTAATTAGTGGAACTTATCCTCTAACAAATGGAAAAATAGTATTTAACGATAAAGATATAACAACATCTCCTGAATATAAAAGAGCAAAGTATATGGGAAGAATTTTCCAAGATCCTACTATGGGAACAGCTGCGAATATGAGTATTGAAGACAATATGATTACAGCTTCTACTAAAGGCATGAAAGGTTTGAGAATAAGCTTAAACGCTGAAAAAAGAAAAGAGTTTGACCGCCTCCTTATTCCAATTGGACTACAAGGGAGACTTAAAGATAACGTTGGTCTTCTCTCTGGTGGACAAAGACAAGCTCTTACTCTTTTAATGACTGTTATGAGTAATCCTAAACTTATCCTTTTAGATGAACATACAGCTGCATTAGATCCTAGAAATGCTGATATCGTTAAGGATTTAACTGACAAGTATATTACTGAAAAAAAGCTAACAGCTTTAATGGTCACTCATAATATGAAATTTGCAATTGAGTTTGGAACAAGACTTATTATGATGGATGAAGGAAAAATCATACTAGATGTTGAAGGCGATGAAAAGAAAAAGCTAACAGTTAATAAACTGCTTAAAATATTTAAAAACATAAAAAATGAAGAATTCAGTGGAGACAGAGCTTTATTAAATGTATAACACAAAGAATATTTTGTTTAACGACTTCTAATATTAGAAGTCGTTTTATTTAGCACTTAAGACTTCGACTAAATTAGCCTTATCTTTTTGTACAATGAAATTTTCAATTTTCTCATTATATATTACACGATTATTCGAATCTAAATAATTTACACTGATATCATATTTACCAGGCTCTACTTCAAATGAACCTATCCAAGACATAGAAGGAAAGAAATGAGATACCCTTAAATCGCCACTACCCTCAGAAACTATTGAAAAGAGTGTAAACAAACTGCTAAACAAGCTGTTTTCAACATGAGTATCACCCTCTTGTAGAGTAGAAGAATCAGAAACTGACTTTGCCACTTCTCTAGATATAGCCCTAATGTAGGATCGAGTATATTCTCCCATACATATTTGATATATCGTTTCATATGCTATTAGTTCTAAATTTTCAAATGGCTCTAATTTATACTTTTCGCCATCAATAAAAACTTCAATTTTCTTTACAAGAGAACCTCTCATTTTAGGGACTGAATAAACAATATTAGCGTAGTAAGGTGGATGATAAACTCCATTTTCATCAGTATAAGCACTTAGTACAAGAACATTTCTGTCTATTTGTGTTACTTTAATTGGAGCTAAGCCTGAAAAGGCTAAAAAGTTTATTAAAGTTTTTCCTTCTACCACTTTTTCTAAAGTGTTAAATGTTTCATAACTCTCTTTTTCATAATAGGTAGGTAGAACTTTATATGTAGCTACTGCCTTTTCTCTTGAAATTCTTGAAGTATCATAGTCCCCATATTCAAAAGCAAATAAAGAAGAAAGGTAATAACTTAATGCTGAAGAATGAAATGAAGAGTCAAAAGACTTTAGCTTTTGATCAACATCTTGTATATCATTTTGAATAAGTTGTTTTTCTAGCTCAGCTTTTAACTTTGGAAGATTTAGTTCTCTTAATTGTAACTTATCTAAGCTACGCCTTACTTCTACCATAGCATCTTCAATATTGTTTAAATGGTAAAAGTTTAAAGAAAGAAAAATGTTTGTATAAATATCTTCATAAAAAGGACTAACATAATCACGAATACTTTCATTTATAAAATAAGAGCCAACAGCAGATGAGAAACTTTTGGTATAACTTTCTTCTATTGCTCTCTCTGCTTTTAGTAAACTCGTGTTTGAAAGCTCATAATCACCTAAAGCATGAGCTACTATTCCATGATCAAGATTATTAACAATTACCCCTTGTTTGTTTTCAATTTCTTGAGAATTTACTTGAAGAAAATTATATGCTCTTTCATAGCTCCCTTGATAATATGCACTTTGAGCTTCATCAAAATCAAAAAAGGAGCTACAACTGACTAATAAAAAATAAGTTAGTAATATAAAGGACAAGAGAGTTTTCTTCATTCAAATAATTCTCCCTCTATTAAAGATATAGCTTGTTCTATAGCTTTACTTTGAGCATTTTCTTCACTTATACCTATTCCTCTTCCTTGCTTTTCTAGAGATATTATAGTATTTGAATCTTCTTTTACTTGCATTTCTAAATTAAAGTTACATTGATAAAGTCCATTTTTGGGAGGAGCATTACTCCAAGAATAACTTAAAATTAAAAGTGACTCACTATTATTACTAATACCAATTCCACTATTAATTAACATGGTTTGAACAGCTTTTTCTAATTGTGATTTAGTAAATGAATCTTCACTTTCAACTTTCACATCTAGGGATAAATTCTTCTTTAACATGTTTATCTTATTCTCAACTGATATTAATGGAGATGGGACAGTTGCTTCTTCTAAAACAGAAAGTTGATCAAAATATTGCTGAATACTAATTGCAATTTTTTTTGCCCTTAATAAATTTTGCAAGTATGTTAAATCACTCTCATTATTAGAAGCTAGTAAGGATGCAATTTCCCTATTGCTTGGTGTGATGATTTCTCTTAATTTGTTTATAGCTAATTTTTTCTCTAAAGCGACTCTAACAAAAAACACTCCATCTTTATTTACATAAGTATTTACAAGTTTTAATCCAATTAAATCATCTACTGACGTATCAACATATCCTATAGAATCTAAAGTTGACTTATTATCACTGTCATATAAAACAAGAGCGTTTTGAATTTTAGTATTAAAAATTTGCGATAAAGCAACTTTAGCATTTTCATGTGCTTCTTCTTTTGATGAACCAGAGCCTACGGCACATATAAAATCAGTTTTATTACATGGTGCATCGTATTGGTTAATAAACCAACTAGGTATTCCTTGATTGCTAACACTTGCACAAGAAACAAACAATAAGCTTAAGACTATGGAAAAAAGCAGTTTATTCTTCATAGTAACCCCCAAAAGTCATTACAAGCGATAAGAACTTCTCTCAACTTTCTTTTTAACTGTATCTTGGCCTAACCAAACTTTTTCCCCACTCTCAATATTAATAAGTTCCATATCTACATAATATGTTCTGATTGCTGTTTTTGAGCCCTGGTCAATATTAAACTTAACACTACCTTGCAGCATAAAAGCCGCCCCAACCTCTTCTCCTAGTTGTGCTGCGGTCTCTAAACTAGCATTGTATTGTTGATCTAACTTTTCTTCCCTAACATCAGCTCTAAAATCGAAATCGGCTACAGTATTAACCCTTCCTGAGTTAACTAGGGCTAATTCAAACTTTTTACTTATTATTGTTGTATCCATATGTTCGCTAGATCTATTTTGAATTTTTCCTACAATCACAGTTGGTTTTGTATTCTTACTGCCTAATAAATAATTAACAATCCAACGTGAAGATAAGCAATCATCAACTAAATTTTCACTTACTATTCTAATATCTGTATCATTCCAATATCCTGAAATATCCGTATCATAATTATCATCTAATCTAGTTACACCAACACTTTTACAAGACATTACCAGCAAAAGGCTTATAGCTAACAGTAAAAACAATTTTATCTTTTTCATAACTCTTCTCCAAATACTTTTAACAAACATTTTCAAAGTATAATTTGTTTGTATTATAATTCATAAAAAAACAAAGTGCAAAATAAAAATTAAAATTCTATTTTGC
>CAZHNE010000105.1:0-6419 GCA_964533775.1 uncultured Spirochaetaceae bacterium
ATATTACTGCATTTTGATTGCTGCTAATTGCAGCGGTTTTGCATCCAATTGAATTGGCATAATTAAGAGCTTCAACAACAAAATTTGCTCCTCCATTTGCTGTGATTCCTATAAGAGTATCTTTATTGTTTAATGCTATGTTTTTGCATGATTCAACACCAGCGACTTTGTCATCTTCAACTCCCTCTACGCTATTTCGTAGAGCAAAATCTCCTCCTGCAATTATACCTTGAACCATCTTATTTGAAACCCCAAAAGTAGGAGGGCACTCAGAAGCATCTAAAACACCAAGTCTACCTGAAGTGCCTGCACCAATATACACAAGCTTTCCACCGTTCTCAAATGACTCAACAACTATTCCAACTACATTAGCAATTTTGTCTAGGCATTTTTCTACAGCTAAAGGAACTTTTTTATCTTCTGAGTTAATAATCTGAATTATCTCGAAGATAGATTTTTGATCAATTTTATTTGATTTTTTATTTCTTTGTTCTGTTGTGAATAAACTTGGTTCCATATATTGATTATACACTGATATTTTGAATTTGCAATATTTCTTTCCATAAGTTAGCTAATTAGTTTGAAATATTATTTCATTAGTAGGAAACTTTCCCCATTACTACCGAATGCTTTGCACCTGTTACTGAAACAAGGTTATTATATACACCATTTAAAGTTTCATTTGCTAGTATAGCAAATGCAATAGCTTCTTTAGAATCGCTGTTTTGTCCAATATCCTCAAAGGTTAATACTTCAACATTAGGTAAAAGTTTTTTTAGACTATCTAGAATAATTGGGTTATGACTCCCACCACCGCCAACTATTAATGTTTCTATATTAACATTAGAATAGTTTTTAATACCAATTTCTATAGCTTTAGCGGTAAAAAATGTTACAGTGAAAATTAAATCCTCAAAACTTATATTATGCTTTTGAGCAAATTTAATAATGTTGTCTATATACCCCTTATTGTATTTCTCTCTGCCTGTTGATTTAGGAAGATCCATCAAAAAATAACTGTCTTCTAAAAGATAGTTTAAGAGAATATTATTTAATATGCCTTTTTTTGCAATGAGCGCATCCTTATCATAAGATAGTTCTCCATTTGTATAAATTGTGACTAAATTATCAATTACCATGTTCCCAGGACCCGTATCAAAAGCGACAACTTCAGTTGCTAGGCAATTTTTAGGGAGAATTGTAATGTTTCCAATTCCCCCAATATTTTGCAAGGCAATATTTTTAGTAGAACTTCTAAATAATATAAACTCAGTATAGGCAACTAGCGGAGCTCCTTGTCCCCCAGCTGCCATATCTCTAACTCTAAAGTCTGATACGACAGGGCAATTGAACTCTTCATTTAGAAAAGAGGGCTCACCCAGTTGTAAGGTTCCAGTTACTTGACTTTCTAAATATTTAGTTTCTATTGGTAAGTGATAGAAGGTATGTCCTGATAGTCCAATAAAATCTATTTGATCTTTTTCTATTGAGCAGTCTTTGCAAAGAAGAATTGCTGCGAGAGCAAACTTTTTCCCTAAATAAACATCAATTTTTAAAAGAGATTTTGAACCACCAACATTTCCAGATGCTAGAAGAAGTAATTCCTTTTTTTCTCTTTTAGAATAAGGAAGTGTAATAAAACCAATTTGTGTGTATTTTGTTGATATTCCCTTTCCCGTAATAGAAATTAGTGCTGCATCAATTCCATCTACAGAAGTACCACTCATAAGTCCAATGGCATATTTTTCGTCTTGTTTTTTCACTTTCGTAAACCTATAAAGTCTTTGTAAACCCCGGGGGTAGAGTTGGGAATTTCAATTGCGTTAACACATTTTTTATAAAACTCTTTTGGACCAACTCCTCCAATAATAGCATATCCAAATCCCTCATTTTTCATAGACTCTAAGCTTTCAAAAAGAAGGGCTTTTCCAATACCTTTTCCTCTATAATCATCTACAACTCTAGTTGGTCCAAAGAATCCTAGCTTAGTAGAATTGTAACAAGCATATCCTAGGATTTCTTTGCCTTTGGATGCTACAAAAAGTGAAATTGGTGTGTTTGAAAAACAAACAGAAACTTCACCTTTTGCATAAACTGATGAATGTTTTTCAACCCAATCCAATATTATATATTTATCTGGAGCCATTGCTCGAGATATTAATATATTTTCAGATTTTAAATTTTTTATTATTTTAGTGTACTCAGGTAGTTCATATAATTTGACTAACATATCTTCCATGTCTTTTCTCCTACAAAGAAACGGGAACAACTCCAGTTATAGTTATTTTACTTAAAAATGCCTTAGCAACTATTTCAACTATTTCATTAGTATATTCATAAGCAGCTATTGAAATGTCACTAACATCATTTAAATTTTTTAAGTCATAAGGATTTCTTAAAGCTACTGTTGTTAAAGGAATGTCTTTCTGCTTTAAGGCTCTAATTAGATTTTCTTGACCTTTATGCAAGTGTGAATTATATGTTCCAAATATAAGGTCTGATATTTTCATGTTTTTTACATCATCACAAATGGCTTTTATTTCAGCTTCATCAGGGTTGGATGAGCAAATTATAAAACTACTGTTAAAATACTTTGACAATTCTTCTGCAAAAGACAAATATTTAAAATCATTTGATACATTGGTAGCTTTAAATAGATTTGGAGAAATGAATAATGGATTATTTCCTAACTTATAAAGAGATCCTTTATATAAAGAAATACTAGCTTCTTTGACTTTTCTATTATATTTTTCATCTTCATCAGTTATTGGCTCTACACTTTTTAATTTAGCATAAGATTTTTTATAGTCCAAAATTCTTTTTAAAGATTTTTCCCACATTTCTTGGTCAAATTCACCTCTTTGGTATGCTTGCTTTATTTTTTCACAAACCTCAACAGCTAAGTTGGGATGATGGCTTATGAACATTAAGTCAGCTCCCGCTTTTAGTGATTCGATTACACCAGTAGCAGTTCCATAATAATCCTTAATAGCATTCATTTCCATATCATCAGAAAAGACCAATCCTTCAAACCCCATTTCACCTCTCAAAATATCAGAAATAATGGTTTTGCTCATTGTGGCAGGTATTTTTTTCTTTTCAAGAGTTGGATACAGAATATGTGACGTCATAATAGCAGGAAGTCCATTTTCAATTGCTTCTTTAAAAGGTAAAAGTTCCATACTTTTTAGATTATCGACACTTTTATCTACTGTGGGTAGGGTTAAGTGACTATCTAAATTTGTATCTCCATGACCTGGAAAATGCTTTCCAACACATAAAAGTTGATTTTTGTTATATATGTTAATAATATTTGTTGCAATTTGTGCTACTTTTTCAGCTTTATCAGAGTAGCTTCTAATTCCAATAACTGGGTTATCTTTATTGCAGTTCACATCTAATACTGGAGCTAAGTTACAGTTGATGCCCAATTCTTTTAATTGTTTGCAGTTTATTTTAGTGCATTCTTTTATATATTCCACATTTTGGGTGGCACTTAAAGCCATAGCTCCAGGTATATTAATACAATCGTTACTCAATCTAGTAACCATTCCACCTTCTTGGTCGATGGTGATAAAGGGAATAATTCCTACTTCCCTTTCATATAAATCATAAATGTCATTTATTAATTTTTTGATTTGAGCTTTAGATGATATATTTCTTGCAAATAATATTACATTTCCTATTTTATAATTTTTTACAGCAGAAATAAAATTATCATCCATTTCTGTTCCTTGAAAACCAATAATAATATGTTGACCTATCTCTTGAATTAAATTCATAACTCCTCCTCATATAAGTAATACTTTTTACTATATTTTTTAAAATTATTTGACTCTGTTTTATATTTTTCTATTAACTCTATAGTTGAGAGGCTATTAAATTTATCTTCAAATTCTTTTCCTAATAGTTTGGCTGTATGAAGAGTGTTGTTGTCATTTAATTTAAATTCTTGGTAATTGTCTTTTAAATATTTGAGAATAGTTATTGCGTAATAAACGGGTTCAAAGTTTGTTTTATTTGTTACGTGGAAATATAATCCATTACACTGTGTGTTCTCATATTTAGAAAACATAGGTTTGAAAACAGTGGGGGTTGTAATTACACCAGGGATTTTTAAACCGTTTATATCATTACTAAATTTTGCTTCATCTATAAAAGGAGCTCCAATTATTTCAAAAGGGCTGTATGTTCCTCTTCCGACACTTAAGTTCGTTCCTTCGAATAGGCAGGTTCCAGAGTATAATAGAGCAGTGTTAAAAGAAGTAATTGCAGGACTTGGTTTTATCCATGGTAAGTTATAATCAAAATAATCCAATTTTCGATTCCAATTTTTAATTTTTATAACTTCAATGTCGCAATTATAATTATTTTCTTTGTTAAAAAACAAACCTAGTTCGCCTATTGTTAGAGCATATCTAATGGGAATGTCTTTAGGTCCTACAAAAGATTGTGAACTTTCATTTAAAATATTGCCTTCAACTTTAATTCCATTTAAGACAGCAGGCCTATCTAGTATAATTAACTTTTTGTTTGTTTTGCCAAGAGCTTCAATTATGTTTTTTAAAGTTGATATGTAAGTATAAAATCTAAGACCAAGATCTTGAATATCATAAATTAGGATATCAAAAGTGTTAAGCATGCTTTCATTAAGGGAAAATTCACCTTTGTTATAAAGACTGAAGATGTTAATGTTCGTTTCTTTATCTCTAGCATCTGAAACATCTTCTCCTGCTAAATTAATTCCAGTAAACCCATGCTCCGGAGCAAATAATGCAGTAATATTATACTTTGTTTTTAATAAAGAAAAAGTAGATTCGTAATTTTTATTGAAAGCAGTGTTGTTCGTTATTAAAGCAACTCTTCCGTCAAGTTTCCTTTCAGAGTTTAATAAAATATCTATTGAATACTCAAACATATAATTGACCTCTTTTTAACTATTTCTAAATTTAGAAACAGCATGCCATGTGTTAGCTAGTTTCTCATTTGCATCATCGCAATCTTTTGCCAAAGTTAAGAATAGAATATCAACTACTAGTAATTGTTCTATTCTACTTACTGTTGCACTTTTTCTAAACAAAGCTTCTGTATTAGGTATTTTAATAGCAACATCTGCTATTTTTGATAAGGAGTTAGTTCCTATTCTGGTAATAGCAACAATATTGGCTCCGTTATTTTTTGCAAGTTTTGCACTTTCTATAGCAACGGATGTTTCCCCTGAGTAAGAGAAAACTATAGCTAAGTCATTTTTTTTAAGTGTACTAGAAAGAACTAGTTGCATATGAAAATCATCATTAATTTCTGATGAAAATCCTAGACGTGCTAATTTCATGTGCAAGTCATTAGCAACCATTGCTGAAGCTCCAGCTCCTATCAATACGATTCTGTTGGATTTTTTAATCATGGAAATTGTTTCGCTTAGATCTCTTTCAATTAATAAATCTTTTAGTGTTAGTAAAGAGCCTCTAACAACATCGACTAGATTGTCTGCTATTTCATTCATTGATAATTTATCATCAAAATTAGAAAATGTGTCTTTTTCTTTAGGAAGATCTTGCTTAGTATAAATTTCTTTTACTAAGTTAAGGATAAAATCATGGTACCCAGAAAAACCTAAATGCTTACAAAATCTAATTACAGTAGCAGGGCTTGTTTTAGCCTTTTTAGCTAGCTGTGCAACATTATATTCAATTACCTTATCAGGGTATTGAAGAACTGTCCTTGCTATTTTTGTTTCTGCTACAGATAAACTAGGTAAACTTTGTTTTATTAAGGTTATACATCCATCCATAAACTTATAATAGTATGAAGAGTATAAATAACGCAAGAAAATAAATAAAATTTCACTAATTGTGAAAAAATATTTTATTTGTATTTTTAAATTATATTATCCAAAAAGTTGCTTTAAATGGTCTGCCCACCAAAAAAGTTTTAATCTCAATTTACCTTTTTTAATGAAGAAATATGGTTGAAGTATTAGTCCTCATATGGTTATTATGCTTAATTCTAAAAGGAATACCTCATTTAGTTTACATTTTTAATAGCACCTCTTTGTAAAGCATCCATAAATTTGCTGGCCAAACTATTAGTATTTGACTTTGGAAATTTAAAAACAAGGGAATCTTGGTAGTAAGCGAAACAGTTTCGATTTTGCGAATCCTTAATCATTTTTTTATATGGTGTAAAATCCATTCTCCAAAACCGATATATATAAGGTTTAATCATGGACATTCCTGAATCAAAAGTAAGTTTAACTGTTGAGTTGTCATCATATATTATTAACATTTCTCTTACATGATCATTTCCCGGATCAGTAGGTTTACAACTTAAAGTTGTTCTAAACATGCGTAAGTTTAAAGGAGCAATGTTGGAGATTTTTATTTGTTCACTTAGAAATTTTTTTTGTTCCCTTCTATCAT
>CAZHNE010000106.1:0-3612 GCA_964533775.1 uncultured Spirochaetaceae bacterium
GACAAAATTAAATCAGATTTCTCAATCGCATCAAAGATATAAGGGGCTCTAAAGCCTACTTTTAAATCTCTAAGATCTTGCTCTGTTAAATGCTTAAGAGCTTCGGGACGTGGAAAAGTAAAATATCCCTTTTCCACCTCATCTCCAAAGTTTCTACAAAAAGTGTCATAAAGCCCTTCAATGCGTTTAATGTTGTTGTTTTGACTGAGAATAAAGCTAATTGTTGTTTCCCATAAATCTTGATTTAAGATATGAATTTCATTGCATTTTTCAACTGCTTTGTCTAAAAAGCTATCCATTTTCCTAATAGTAGATAGTGCACTTTTATAATCAAAATTCATGTCCAAGTAATTTATTAAAAAAGGGTCGGTAATATTACTATTTTGGTTTATTTTATAAACTTTATTGTTTAAAACCCCTACAAAGTTATCGTCTTTTTTTCTCCAGCAAAAACTTTGACCACAAAAGAGAGTGTTTTCTAAATCAAAATTAATCACGGTTAGTCCTTAAATAAATTTGTTGATAAATATCTTTCGCCACTGTCTGGAAATATTACAACTATATTCTTGTTTTCTACTTTTTCTGCAACTTTAAGAGCTCCTGCTAAGGCAGCTCCAGAAGAAATACCTACTAATAAGCCTTCTTCTTTGGCTAATCTTCTGCTCATACTAAAAGCTTCTTCATCCTCTACCTTAACTATTTCATCTACATAGCTACTAGAGTATAAACTAGGGATAAACCCCGCTCCTATTCCTTGTATTTTATGGGAACCTGGTTTTTCATTAGATAAAACAGCTGATGTGCTTGGCTCAACTGCAACAATATGTATGTCTTTATCACATTCTTTAAAATATTTTGAACAGCCCATTATAGTTCCTGAAGAGCCAACAGCTGAAACAAAAATATCTAAATTAGTATTTAAATCTTTATAGATTTCTCTTGCTGTTGTCATATAGTGAGCTAAAGGGTTGTCAGTGTTATCAAATTGGGAAGGCATAAAGCTGTTTTCATTTTCTTGAACTAACTCTTTTGCTCGTTGTATTGCTGCTTTCATGCCTTTTGTAGCATCTGTTAACACAATTTCTGCTCCAAAAGCTTTTAACAACATTCTTCTTTCTACAGTCATAGACTCTGGCATTACTAATATACACTTATATCCCTTAACTGCAGAAATATATGCAATACCAATTCCAGTGTTACCACTAGTTGGCTCTATAATGGTACTCTTACTGTTTAATAAACCTTTTTTTTCTGCTTCTTCAATTAAAAATAGAGCAGCTCGATCTTTAACGCTAGAAAGAGGATTCATTCCCTCTATTTTTGCGTAAATATTGTTTGATGTATTATTTATTTTATTTATCTTTACTAATGGTGTATTACCAATAGCCTCAGTGATATTGTTATATAACATAGTGACTCCTTCTAATTATTATTATCCTTATCATATTGTAAAATTAATTATTTATAAACACAGTTTTTTATAATTAAATCAAATTTGTCTCTTTTCAAAAATCTTTTATAAGTTTATTATTTACCGTCAGTTTAATAAATGACATTTTTTAAAATAAGGAACTAGTAATGGAAACATATAAACAATCACAAGAGATAAGTAAGTTTTACTCAGTAATTCAACAAGAATTAGGAAATATTTGTATTGAAAAAGTTATAGAGCATTTAACCACTCATAAATATTTTTTAGGAGAAAAAATAGGCAGATCGCCTACTTTAGAGGAAACAGTAGATTCTTACATAAATGAAATTTTCATCCCTGTTTGCAAGTTAATAAAAAGTTGGGAGTTTGATATTGCTTTTAAAAAGGAACAAAAGGAATATTTATATTTTTCTTTTTTACAACATCTTTATTATAAAAGGGAAAAGCAACCGTCTCTAAAAGTAGAAACAGTTGCTCATGATTTTTGTCTTAATTTTGGGGATAATAAGAGAGGCAAACTACTTGTTAATCTCTTACTAAAATGTTGGGCATGTTAACGAGCTAAAAAGCCTTTTTTAACTTCTTCAGCCTTTTCTTTTCCTAATACTTCCCTAACTATTGCTAAAGCAAATTCTTCTGCAACACCTGGGCCTTGAGCTGTTATAACTCTACCATCTACAACATATCTTTTATCATGTGTGAAGTTAATATATGGTGCAACTTTTTCCATTGATGGATAGCAAGTTGCTTCTTTATCATCTAATACACCAGTATTTGCTAATACTACTGCAGGAGCTGCACAAATAGCCGCTACGTGACCTTTTTGAGATGCGTTGATAATTCTTCTAATAACTTCAAAGTTGTTTGCTAAGTTAGTACTGCCAGGCATTCCTCCAGGTAGTACTACAACATCATAAGTCTCATCTGCTTCTGTTATTTCAATATCGCAAACTACTTGGATATCGTGTGCACCAGTTATTATTTTTTCACCAACTCCAGCGACAACTACATCCATTCCACTTCTTCTTAAAATATCAATAGGTACAATAGCTTCTGTTTCTTCAAAACCGTTTGCTAAACATACTAATGCTTTTTTCATTGTTGACTCCTTTATAACTTTTCATAGGCTTCTAATAACATCTTTTCAGTATCCTCAATTGAAATACATTCGTCAGTAACACTAACTCCATATTGTAATTGGGATAATTCATCTGCAATTTTTTGACACCCTTCTTTTAAATTACTTTCAAGCATAAAGCCTTTGATGCTCGATTCTCCAAAGCTAATTTGATCTACTATGCTTCTCAAAACCCTAGCTTGTCTATATGCCTTTTTACCACTATTAGCGTGTGAGCAATCTACAATAATTGAAGGGATTAAATTATTCTTTACTAAGAACTCTCTTGATTCCTCAACTTTTTCATCATAGTAATTTGGTCCTGTACTACCACCTCTAAGAATAAGGTGACCTAAAGGATTTCCTTTAGTTCTAATAACTGACATATTACCAAGACGGTCTACTCCAATAAAGGCTGAAGGGAGAGCAGCGCTTTTAATTGCATTAACAGCATTTGCTATACAACCGTTTGTACTGTTTTTAAAACCTACTGCGACAGAAAGACCACTTGAAAGGTTTCTATGGGTTTGACTTTCAGTTGTTCTCGCTCCAATAGCAGACCAACTCATAAGTTCATCAATATATTGAGGAACTACAGGGTCTAATACCTCACAACCTACAGGAAGGCCTAACTGGATGATATCCATTAATAAGCCCCTAGCCATGAACAAGCCTTTTTTAATATCGTAAGACCCATCTAAGTCTGGGTCAATAATTAACCCCTTCCAGCCACCAACTGTTCTTGGTTTTTCAAAGTAAGTTCTCATTACAACATAAATTTTATCACTAATTTTATCAGAGATTCTTTTTAGTTTTTTAGCATATTCCATAGCGGCTTTTGTATCATGAATTGAACAAGGGCCTACTATTGCTAAAAGCCTACTATCTTTGTTTTGTAAAATATTATTTACAACTTCTCTACTTTCTTCAATTTTCCTATGAACATCATCAGGAGTTGGAATTTGCTCTTCTAACTCCTGAGAAGTAATTAGTGGTTCATAACTTTTAATCCTTATATCTCTATTGCGCATAAATTCCTCTATTGTTTGATTAATCTTCACTT
>CAZHNE010000106.1:3712-6325 GCA_964533775.1 uncultured Spirochaetaceae bacterium
GGCATTAAAATACTAGCTATAGGAGGTCTTCCTAAAAAGATAACCTCAGCACCTTGGCTCATTAATATAAGTTGGCCTTCTGTAAATTCATAAACGTGAGCCACTGGTAAAATTGATAAATATTTGTACCTTGGTTTAATCTTTACGTATTCATCTGAACTTATATCTGCGTTCCATACTAAGTTTTTATGAGTTAACATAACTCCTTTACTAGTACCTGTTGTACCACTTGTATAGATAATTGAAGCTATGTCTTCTTCTTCAACCTTTATACTATCTAAAATATCATTTTCTGCTTTTCTTCTCTTAAAGTTCTTTATATCTATTCCAGCAGACTCTTCAAAGTCTTTACTATTCTTTACTCCCTGCATGATTGTCTCTGGGACATGAAACAAATCATCTAGACGAATAATTAGAGAAGGATTTTTAAGGCAAAAGTCTTTACCTTTTGCAAACTGCTTTGAGTTAACAAACACAGCAGTTGTTTCACTATGCTCTAATATTTGCCCAACTTCTCTTGCAGAAAATTCAGGAAGGATTGGAACAGCTATAGCACCGAGGGTTGTTATTGAAAAATAAGCAACCATCCAGTTGGGAGATGATTCGCCTAGAATAGCAACTTTATCACCTTTCTTTATTCCCTTAGCTACCAAAAATGCTCTAATATTTTGAACAATATAATTAAACTTGCCGTAAGTTAATCCTTCTTCATCTCCATACGTTCTTATATAAGGGCGTTTAAAGTTTCTGCTTACTGTACAACGAAGTAGTGAGTTCATTGTAAACTCATCTACACATCTCATTCTAAGACCGTCTGGACGCTTTATGGCTAGACATTTTTTATAAGTCATGACTTCCATATATTTACTTTTCTTCTTTTTTTTAGTTTTCATTTTTCTTGCCCTCCATTATATTTACTACTTGTCCTCTTGGGCAAACTACAACTTTTGATCCTGACAAGTTTTGATTAAATATTTCTTCTACTAATTCCACTTCATTATTGTTATCAGATAAATGTGTTAAATATAAATAAGAACCTTTAAATCCACTTTGGATAACAAAATCTAAAGCTTGGTCGTTTGATAAATGCCCCCACTGACCACTAACTCTATTTTTCAATTTATAAGGATATGGACCATCTAATAACATATCTGTATCATAATTCGATTCTAAAAATAATGCATTACTTTTATAAGCAAACTCTTGCATTTCTTGTGATGTTTTTCCTGTATCTGTTATAAGGGTGATTTTTTCACCTTTATTTTCAATAAAGTAACCTACACTACCTCCACTGTCGTGAAAGGTGTCAAATGGTTGTATTTTAAAATCCCCTACTTTATATACCTTGTTTGTTTCAATTTGATAAAGATTATGCAGTGGTAAGTTTAACCTTTCAAAAACAACACTTTCTTTAACAATTGCTTCACTGTGGATGTATAGGGGAATGTTTGTTTTATTTGATGTTACTCTTAAACCTTTTGAATGATCTGGGTGAAAGTGAGTTAAAAAAATACCTTTTACACTTTCTAAAGGTACATCTACTTCAATAAGTCTTTTTTTTAGTTGGAGAAAGGAAAACCCTTGATCTATTAAAATCGAAGTTTTCCCATCAAAGAACACATAACTATTTCCACATGAGCCAGAACCTAAAACCGCATGGTATAATTCCATTATTCACTCCATTTTATCAAGGTTTCAAGGTCAAAGCCTTTTTTAACCTTGTTTTTAAACCTTAGTATTGGAGTAATTAATAAGTCGCTATTTTCTTCTAATTCTTCTCTAGCATCGAAAACCATGTAAGAAAAACCTTTTTTCTTATAATAGGAAGAGTTTATATCAATTAATTCTTCTCCACTGTAATGAGAGAAGATGTTATCCCACTCTCTAGGAGAAAGATTTCTTTCTTTTAAGTCAACAAATTGATGTTTAATATTTCTTTCTTTTAAAGCTCTAATGGCTTTTTGTGTTTCCTTACATTTTTTGGTGCCAATTACTTGTATCATAACTACCCTCTTAAGTTTACATTATTTTAGTAAATGTAAACTTAATTTTCAAGCGATTAGACAAATTTAGTATGTTGTTTTAGTGTTCTTTAATAAAACATCTAAAACAACATATTTTTATCCTCTAAGAAGCATAAAGGGTATCAATTTCTCGTTTGTAATATTCTTCTATTACATTTCTCTTTAATTCTTGTTTGGCACTTAATTCTTTACCAACTTCAAAAGGTTTGTCTAATATTACAAATCTATTAATTTGTTCATAGTTTTTAAACCCTGTTTTACTATTAACTTTTTCATCAATTCTTTCTTTAATAAATTCGTACATTTTCTCTTTTTCGTCTTTACTCTTACCTTTGAAGAGTTCTAAATACTCTTTAAGAGAATTATGATTAGGAACTATTAATGCAGAAAGATACTTTCTGTCTTGTCCAATAACAATAACATTTTCGATAAAGTCAAGTTCACTTAACTTTCCTTCAATAGGAACAGGCTCTAAATTTTCTCCACCAGCTAAGACTATTGTATCTTTAGCTCTACCAACAATTGAAATATCATTATGGATTGTTTTAACAACTAAATCTCCAGTGTTTAAGAAGCCATCTTTATCAAT
>CAZHNE010000107.1:0-6322 GCA_964533775.1 uncultured Spirochaetaceae bacterium
TATTTTTAACATTCTTTTTACAATTTAAAAATTAGAATAAGTTGACTATAAAAGTAGAGTATAGTTAATGTCATTTGTCAGATACTTTTTGCTCTTTAGTTTATTTATTATGTTAATGTTATTATTTTAACAGAAAAGCCTTTAAAAATATATGCTTTTTAAAAGCGTGTAATGCAATTTTATTAAAATTACCATTATGTTTTAGTTTATATAATCGAATTTAAAGCTTTAAATAATGTTTTTAAAAGCCATTATATTTTTCTTAAATTGACATATTAAAACATACCGTTTATATTTAAATAAATGGTAAATATTATTATAGGATTAAAGTAAAAATTAAGCTTTTTTCCATTTACATGGAGGTATTTCATGATAGTAGGTAAAGCTGTAAAGAGGGTAGATGCTCATGCGAAAGCCACAGGTGCAGCAAAGTACACTGAAGATTTAGTAGATAAAAAGGCTTTAATAGCTAAAGTTTTACATTCAACAATAGCTAATGGTAAAGTTTTAAAATTTGATTTAGAGGAAGCTGAAAAAGTTCCTGGTGTTATAAAAATTATAACTTGTTTCGATGTGCCTGATGTACAATTTCCTACTGCAGGTCATCCGTGGTCTACTCAAATAAATCATCAAGATATTGCAGATAGAAAATTATTAAATACACGTGTTAGGTTTTATGGTGATGATATAGCTGCTGTAATTGCAGAGACAGATATTGCAGCTAGTCAAGCTTTAAGATTAATAAAGGTTGAATATGAAGAATATACTCCTTTGTTAACATTTGAAGATGCAATGAAGGAAGGAGCTACTCCTATTCATGAAGAAAGACCTAACAACATAGTTGCTCACCATAAATATGAAATGGGTGAATTCCAAGAAGCTTTAAAAGAAAAAGACTTAATTAAAGTAGTGGGTGAGTATGAAACCCCAATTGTTAGTCACTGTCATATAGAAAATGCGGGCTCTTATGCTTATATGGAATCAGGAAGAATTATTGTTGTCTCTTCAACGCAAATTCCTCATATTGTACGTCGTGTCTGTTCTCAAGCATTAGATTGTGGTATAGGAAAGATAAGAATTGTTAAACCATATATTGGTGGTGGTTTTGGTAATAAACAAGATGCTTTAACTGAGCCTTTAAATGCTTACTTAACAACTCTTGTTGGTGGACGATGTGTAAAGTTGTTCTATACAAGAGAGGAAACTTTTGTTTGTACAAGAACAAGACATGCTATGAAGTTCTTTATAACAAGTTATGTTAGAAAAGATGGAACTTTTGCAGCTAGAGAAATTACAGCTTATTCAACTCAAGGAGCATACGCTTCTCACGCCCATGCATTAGTTGCTAATGCAGTTAATGGCTTTAGAATGATGTATCCTACAGGAGCTGTTAGGGGAGAAGCTACAACCATTTATACCAACCTTCCTACAGGTGGAGCAATGAGAGCTTATGGTATACCTCAAATTGGATTTGCATTAGAATCTCATGTCGATGATATTTGTAGTAAAACAGGTTTTGATAAAATAGAGTTTAGACGCAAAAACATGATGCAAGTTGGATTTGTTGATCCTATTACAACAATAACTTGTCATTCATCAGCCCTTGAAGAGTGTATAACCCGTGGTATGGAACATGTTAAATGGGATGAAAAGTTAGAACTATACAAAAATCAAAAAGGGGATATAAGACGTGGGGTTGGAATGGCTGTTTTCTGTTACAAAACAGGTGTTTTCCCTATTTCACTTGAAACTAGTGCTGTAAGAATGCTTTTAAACCAAGATGGTTCTATTCAGTTACAAACAGGTGCTACAGAAATTGGACAAGGCGCAGATACCGTATTTACTCAAATGGCTGCACAAACACTCGGACTTTCAATGGATAAAGTAAATTTAATATCAACTCAAGATACAGACGTTACTCCTTTTGATACAGGTGCTTATGCTTCTAGACAAACTTATGTTTCCGGTATGGCTGTAAAGAAAACAGCAGAATCTTTAAAGAGAAAAATTTGTGATTTTGCAGGTTACATGTTGGATAAAGATGGCATTGATTTAGATATTGAAAACAATACAGTTATTCATAAAGGTACTAAGACAAAATACTTAACAGTCGAAGAAGTAGCTATGGAAGCTTGTTATTCACTTAAACATTCTAAGCATTTAAGTGCTGAAGAAACACATCATTGTACTGATAATACTTATGCTCTAGGGTGTTGTTTTGCTGAAGTTGAAGTAGATATACCTATGTGTCAAGTTAAAATATTAAATATTATTAACGTTCATGATTCAGGGAAAATAATTAATCCTCTTGCAGCAAAAGGACAAGTTCACGGTGGTATGAGCATGGGTATAGGGTATGGACTATATGAAAGATTAATTATTGATCCAAAAACTGGTAAAACTAATAATGATAACTTGTTAGATTATAAGTTAATGACTGTATTAGATACACCAGAATTGGGTTGTGACTTTGTTGAACCAGAAGATCCAAGTGGTCCTTATGGAAATAAAGCATTAGGAGAGCCTCCAGTAATTCCAGTTGCTCCAGCTCTTAGAAATGCTGTTTATAACGCAACAGGCGTTGCTGTAAATGCTCTTCCATTACATCCACAAAGATTGTTTGAAGAATTTAGCAAAGCTGGATTAATTAAATAAAGGAGAAAATAAATTATGTATGATTTTAAAAATATATATCAGCCTAAAACGTTTCAAGAAGCTCTAGAAATGAAAAAGGCACATCCAGAAGCTTTAATTCTTGCTGGTGGAAGTGATATTTTAATTCAATGTAGAGAAGGCAGATTGGCAGGTAAAGATGTTATTAGTATTTACAGGTTTGATGAACTTAGAGGTATTTGCTTAGAAGAAGATGAAAGTCTTTTAATTAGACCATTAACTTGCTTTACGTCAGTAACAAGACACCCTCTAATTCAACAACTTATACCTGCACTTGGTGAAGCTGTAGATCAAATAGGTGGACCACAAATAAGAAATATTGGCACAATTGGTGGTAATATATGTAATGGAGTTACTAGTGCTGATGCTGCTTCAACTTTAAAAGCATATGATGCTATTTTAGAAATAACTAGCTTAGATGGCATTAGGATACTACCTTACTCAGAATTTAACTTTGGACCCGGACGAGTTGATCTACGTGATGGTGAAATTTTAACAGGAATCAGAATTAAAAAAGATTCATACGAAAACACTTTTGGTAAATATATTAAATACTCCATGAGACGAGCTATGGATATTGCAACTTTAGGTTGCTCAGTTAACGTTAGACTTAGTGAAGATAAAAAGACACTAGAGAGACTGAGAGTAGGTTATGGTGTTGCAGGACCTGTTCCTCTTAGGGCAACAACGACAGAAGAAAATTCTAATGGTAAAAAAATAAGTTTAGAATTAATAGAAGAAATTTCCAAATCTGTTGTAAACGATGTTAACCCAAGAACATCTTGGAGAGCATCAAAAGAATTTAGAATTCAATTGATTAAAGAATTAGCAAAGAGAGCTTTAATATCATCAATTGAACAAGCAGGAGGAACAATCTAATGAAAAAACAAATAATTACTTGTACCATTAATGGTAAAGTTCGTGAAAACTATATTGATCCAAGAGCATCTCTTTCTGATTTACTTAGAGGAGAAGAGCATTTACATAGCATTAAACACGGTTGTGATGTAGGAGAATGCGGTGCTTGTACTGTTTTAATTGATGGAGCACCTTTTAACTCATGTATCTATTTAGCTATTTGGGCTGAAGGAAAAAATATTACAACCCTTGAAGGTTTATCTGATGAAGAAGGTAATATCTCTGATATCCAACAAGCTTTTATTGATGAAGGAGCTATTCAATGTGGTTTCTGTACTCCTGGTTTTATTATGAGCTCACTTCCTATAATTGAAAAAGATGAACCTTTAACTAGGGAAGAAATTAGGAAACAAATTTCTGGTAACTTCTGTAGATGTACAGGTTACGATACAATTATTACAGCTATCGAAAAAACACAGAAAAAGAGATTGGCAGAAAAGTCATAAAAATAACAGTATTTTCTTTTTTGTTTGGGGTCTTTTACAAAGGCCCCTTTTATTATTTTAATATAAGCTATATTATCCTTTTGAGGCATATTTATGAAAAGACCAATTACTTTAATGATTAAACCATCATCAAGCTTATGTAATTTAAGATGTGATTATTGTTTTTACTTTGATGAAGAAAAAAATAGAATAGATAAAAACAGAACTTTTATGGATGAAGAAACTATAGAAAATATTGTAAAACAAGCTCATAGCGTATCCCATAATATTTCTTACATTTTTCAAGGCGGGGAGCCTGCTTTAGCTGGTTTACCTTGGTTTGAAAACTTTATTAGTTTAGTTGAAAGGTATAAAAGTGAAAATGATAGCATCAATTATAGTTTTCAAACAAATGGAACTTTAGTTACTAAAGAGTATTGTGAGTTCTTTTTTAAACATAATTTCTTAGTAGGTGTATCTTTTGACGGCTTTTCTAGAATTCACGATATTTATAGAAAGTTTGCAGATGATTCTAAAAGCTCAAGAAAAGTAAAACAAGGACTTAAATTACTAAAAGAATATAATGTGGAACACAATATTTTATGTGTAGTTACTAATGAAGTAGCAAATAATATAGAGCTGATTTATAACAACTTAATAAAAGAAGGTTATGATTTTCATCAATACCTTGCTTGTTTAGATCCTATTGGAATTAAGGATGATAACAAATATTTAGATCCTATTGTTTATGGAAAATCTTTAGTAGAATTATTTGATTTGTGGATAAAAGATTTAAGAAATAATAAAAGAGTCTCAATTAGACTGTTTAATAATTTTGTTTCAATTCTTTTAGGAAATCAACCAGAAGCTTGTGATATGAATGGTGTGTGTTCTATTCAATATGTTTTTGAATCAGATGGAGATGTTTTTCCCTGTGATTTCTACTGTTTAGATAATTATTTATTAGGAAATATTAATAAAAACACATTTGATGAATTAGATGAAAAGAGAAAAGAAATTAACTTTATAGTTAGTCCGCCCGATCTACACGAAGATTGTAAGGTTTGTCCTTACTTGTACCTATGTAGAGGTGGTTGTCCTAGATATAAAGATAGTAATAATAAATTTAGATTTTGTAGTAGTTATAAGTATTTATTTAATAGAAGGTTAGATGGTTTTAAACAATTAGCCCAAGCAATTGCTCAAAACTCTCGTTAAATATTTATAAAAAAAGTGTCAAAACATATAAGTTAGCTTAATTTTAAAGATAAACTCTTCTTTATAAAAGAGGGTTATTTTTTTAATATTAGTCTACATAAAAGGTAAAACTTTACTCTTAAATCTTGTAAAACTAATCCTATAAAAGCTAATATAAAGAGGTAACTTTACACTACGATTTATTTATATTTTATGAATAAATCCTATTGTACTTAAATTGTTAAATAGTTATAGTACCGTTTAAAGGAATTGTATGAAAGTAAAAGATTATTTAAAACTATTTAAAATTATGTTATCACTAGGTACTTTTACCTTTGGTGGTGGGTTTGTAATATTTTCATTAATGAAAAATGAATTTGTTGATAAATTAAAATGGATTGAAGATGAAGAGATGCTTAATCTTATTGCTATCGCTCAGTCTTCTCCAGGAGCTGTTGCTGTAAATGGTTCAGTATTAGTTGGATATAAGGTAGGTGGGGTTGTAGGTGCTATTCTCTCCCTTATAGGAACAATTTTACCTCCATTTATTATAATATCAATTATTTCAGTTGGATATAATCAATTTAGAGAAAATATTTATGTAGCTGCTTTTCTTAAAGGTATGCAGCCAGCTATAGCAGCTATAATTATGGCTGTAGTAATTCGATTAGGTTTAAATATCATTAAAGAAAGAGAAATTTATTTTATAGTAATTATGGTATTAGCTTTTGTTGTTACATACTTCTTTAAAATTAATATTATTTATTTAATAATAACTTGTGCAATTTTAGGTGCCTTATATGCTCTTTACAAACAAAAAAAGGGGGCACTAAATGACGCTAATTAATTTATTTTTAATTTTTTTGCAAATAGGCGCTTTTAGTTTTGGTGGTGGTTTTGCAGCAATTCCGTTAATTCAGCAACAAATTGTAGTTGCTAATAATTGGATGACTATGGAAGAGTTCACTAATTTAATTGCCATTGTTCAATCTTGCCCAGGGTCTGTTGCTGTAAACAGTGCTACTTTTATTGGAATTAACTTGTTTGGAATAAAAGGAGCAATTGTAGCTACTTTAGGTTGTATTCTTCCTTCAATAGCTTTTGTTGCT
>CAZHNE010000108.1:0-3502 GCA_964533775.1 uncultured Spirochaetaceae bacterium
GTTCTTTTTGCAACAACGCCATTTTGGGAAAGAGCTTCGTTTTTTATAGGCTTAAAATCCGCGCTAAAAGCTTCTAAATAGCCTTTATCATCCTTACATTTGTTTTCAATTAAGGTATAAAGCTCTAAGGCTAACTCTAAGGCTTTTTCATCTTTTAATGCCTCATAATAAGCACTCAAAGCATATATTGCAAAAGCAATATTATAAGTATGTTTAGTAGAATCTTTTAATTTTCCACAATAAGTTACTGACCAATAAATTCCACCATATTTTTTGTCATAACAGTTGTTTCTTAAAAAATCATAACAACCTTTGGCTTTCTTTGTTAACTTCTCTTTAGGACCAATTTTATTAATTAAGCACGTTGAGAAAAACCATAGTACTCTAGAGTTTAAAATACTTCCTTTGTCCCAAAGTTTATCAACCCTATAATTAAAGTCTACTTTCCCATAAACGCTCCCATACTCACAATCATATATGGAAGACCAAAATGGTATAATTCTCTCTTCTAACTCTGTTTTAAAATCATCAATTGTCAATTTCTCTTTCATATTTGCTAAACCTACTAAAGGTAATTATTTATGATTAGAATAAAGATTGTCAAGTTTATAATTTTTATTGGATAAGCAAACCAACTGGAAGATTTTTTTTATCCTTATTTTCTTTAAATGAAGAAAGGAATAGCAACGAATTGCTATTCCTATTTACTCACATAATATTTTTCTAAAAAAAAGCGTCAACTTCCTTAATTTATTAAGGTCTTTCTAGATCAACATCTTTTGAGTAGTCGATATTTTTATAGCCAAAGCCATGAAGTTGAGAATAATCACGTTTAAAAGATAACAAATCTCCAACACCTAATATTTCACCTTCAATTAGAGACATCCAAAGCTTTTCAACTTCTTCTTGAACATCATCTCTCATTTCATAATCATCGAGACGTATTCTTCCCTTTTCATCAACTTGTGAAGAGGGTAATTTTTCGCTGAAAAGTCTATATATTTGTTCAATGCAAGTTTCATGAACTCCCTTCTCTTTCATTACATCATATAATAAAGCTATATATAAAGGGACAATTGGAATAACAGCACTAGCTCTTGTTACCAAAGCTTTGTTAACAGAGACATATGCTTTTCCATTTAGTTTTTCTAAACTTTTATCTATTTCTACAACTCCCGCTTCTAAATCTTCCTTAGCCATACCAATAGTACCTTCACGGTATATTGGATAAGTTAACTTAGGTCCGATGTAAGAATAGGCAATTGTTTTACAATTATCACTTAGACAGTTATTTTCAACTAGTAAGTCAATCCATAACTTCCAGTCTTCACTTCCCATCACCTTAATAGTATCGTGAACTTCTTTTTCAGTTGCAGGATTTAAACTAACTTTGCTTATTAGTTTTGTTTTTAAATCAACATTAAAGTTTGTATATTCCTCTTTAGTAGTTTTTAATACTGACTTATATACCTCACCTGTATCAGGATCAATTCTAACTGGAGAAGCGATACTGTAAATAACAAGATCAACTTTACCTAAATCTTTTTTTATTAAATCAATTACTTTCTGTTTCACCTCATGAGAGAAAGCATCTCCGTTGAGAGTTTTAGAATATAAGTTCTCTTTAGCTGCTAATTCATCAAAAACTTTGTTATTATACCAGCCGGGGGAAGCGGTTCTTTTTTCAGTTGGCTCTCTTTCATAAGAAACCCCTATAGTTTTATTTGATAAACCAAATGCAGAAACTATTCTCGATGATAATCCATAACCAGTAGAACAGCCTAATATTAATACATTTTTATTCTCTTTGGTTAATGGCTTATATAAATCACCTTCTTTTTTAGAAGTTGCTTTTTTAACAAAATCAATTTCATTTTTGACATATTCTCGACAGCCTTTTGGATGGGCTGTTAAGCAAACATTTCTCATTATCTTTTCTTCAACTACCATTATTTTGTTCCTCAATTAAAATGCAGAGCCAGGTTGCTTGTGATACTATTTCACCATTTACTTTAATGCAGCCTTTTTGTTTTATTCCCATCTTTGAAACTCTTAAGTTTTCAACCTCAACTATACACTTGTCTTTAGGTTTAACTTGTTTTCTAAACTTTACTTTTTCAACTGAAGCTAGTACAAACAATTGTCCAGGAGATAGTATTTTAGCAAATGCTAAACCTGCTCCTCCTACTTGAGCCATTAATTCTATTTGAAGCACACCCGGCACTACAGGGTAATTTGGAAAGTGTCCTTTAAAAAAGAACTCATCTTCTTTATATGTGTAAGTTCCAATAGTTCTTTTTTCATCTGCTTCAAGTATTTCATCAACAAAGAGAAAAGGCTCTCTATGTAATAGTACATCTTTTATTTTCATTAATTACCCCTTATATTTCCCAAAAATCAAAGCTCCATTATGGCCACCAAATCCTAAAGATTGACTTAATGCATAGTCCATATTTGCTTCAAAACCTTTGTTTGGAATATAATTTAAATCACATTCTTCATCCGGGGTTTCATAATTTATTGTAGCTGGGTAATACCCTTCTTGGATTGATTTTACACAAACAATAGCCTCAACTGCACCTGCTGCCCCCACTAGGTGGCTAGTCATAGATTTTGTAGAGGATATTTTGATATCTTTAGCATAATCTCCAAAAGCTAATTTAATTGCTTTTGTTTCCATAACGTCGTTTGCTGGGGTACTTGTTCCATGAGCATTAATATAATCAATATCTTTAATGTTTAATCCACTCATTTCAATAGCTCTTTGCATTGCAATAGCTGCACCAGTTCCCTCTGGATTTGGAGCTGTTATGTGAAAAGCGTCACAAGAAGAGCCATAACCTACTATTTCTCCAAGAATTTTAGCATTTCTTTTTTTTGCACTCGCTTCACTTTCTAAAACTAATATTCCAGCTCCTTCTCCCATTGTAAATCCATCTCTGTTTTTATCAAAAGGACAACTAGCTGTTTTCGGATCCTCATTATGGGAGGCACTTAATGCATGAAGTCTAGCAAAACCAGCTAAAGCTAGTTGAGTAATAGATGCTTCACATCCGCCTGTAACTGCTGTGTCAATTAATCCCGACTTAATAGCTAAAAAAGCTGCACCAATTGCATCTGTACCTGAGGCACATGCTGTTTGGATAGTATGACTTGGACCTTGTAAGTTATTTAGTATAGATATATTACCTGCAGCTTCATTTCCTATTAATAAAGGAATTGTTAAAGGAGAAATTGCTCTAGGGCCTCTTTGGAATAATTTCTCTAAATTTAATTCTGCAATCTCAAACCCCCCAATACCATTGCCAAGATATACTCCAATATTATTAGTTTCTGGAACTTCTAGTTTTGCCATTTCAATAGCTTCTGCTGCTGCATATGTTGCAAATTGAGTAAAACGAGCCATTGATCTAGCTCTTCTTTTATCAACTCTTTTTGTTACATCAAAGTTTTTTACTTCACCAGCTATTTTAACAGGATAGTCAGTAACATCAAAAAGACT
>CAZHNE010000108.1:3602-6229 GCA_964533775.1 uncultured Spirochaetaceae bacterium
AGTTTTTTACTTCACCAGCTATTTTAACAGGATAGTCAGTAACATCAAAAAGACTAATCTTATCAATACCACATTCACCGTCCCTTATAGCTTTATAAAAATCACCTACATTATCCCCTAAAGGAGTTACACACCCCATTCCAGTTATTACCACTTTTCTCATTTTCACTTCTCCTAAATTACCATGCCACCATCAACACAAATAACTTGACCTGTTATATAACTTGCATTGTCAGAAGCTAAAAAAGATACAACATTTGCAACATCAGTTGCACTTCCCATTCTTGATAATGGGATGTTTTCTACAATTGTCTTTTTTTGTTCATCACTTAATTTATCACTCATACTTGTTTCAATAAAACCAGGGGCAACACAGTTAACTCTTACTCCTCTTGAAGCAAATTCTTTAGCAAGAGATTTTGTTAAACCAATTAAACCAGCTTTAGAAGCACTGTAGTTAGATTGCCCGGCATTACCTACAACACCTACTACTGATGAAATATTAATAATAGAACCACTTCTTTGCTTTAAAAATGTTCTAGATAAAACTTTAGAAGTTATAAAGGCAGAAGTTAAATTGATATTTAACACATCATCCCACGCTTCATTCTTCATTCTCATAATAAGATTATCCCGTGTTATACCTGCATTGTTAATTAGTAAATCAATTTTACCTGCTTTTTTAACAATATCTTTAAGAGATTGTTCTAAATTTTCTCTTTCTAACATATCACAATGCACGTAATGCACATTAGGAGATGTTATTTCTTTATTTTCTGTTCTACTTAAATACCAAACTTCATAGTTTTCATTTAATAGTTTTTCTATAATGGCTGAGCCTATTCCTCTAGAGCCACCTGTTATAATTGCTTTTTTTGTTTCCATATTATAATCCTTTTATCTCATCTATAGTCCCACAAGGAGTACAGACCATATCTTCTGATTTAAAAAATGCTGTTAAAGTTTTAGAGACTCCAACTTCATAGATTTTATAATTATTAAAATTACTTTTAATATCTTTCATTATTGATAGCCACTGTACTTTGTTAGTAATTTGCTTAGCTACTAATTCTTTTAAGTCTTCTTCTCTTTTTCCTGTTACATTGCTGTAGAAAGAGTTAATTGGTTTATTAAACTCTATTTTGTCTAAATATTTCTTAAATTCTACCTCAGCACTTTGTAATAAAGGGGTGTGAAAAGGTCCTGAAACTTTTAAAAAAATTACAGCTCTAGCACCTTTCTCTTTTAAAAGAGGAGTGATTATATCTATTTCCTTTTTAACACCAGAAATTACAACTTGCTTTTCACTGTTGTCGTTTGCAACAAATACTTTGCTTAATTTAGACTTATCAATTGTTGTTTCAACTTGTTTGGAGTTCAACCCTATAACAGCGGCCATGGCCATTTCTCCGTACTCTTTTGTAGCCTGTTGGCTAAACTGAGCCATCAAAGAACTTCTTTTATGGATTAGTTTAAATAGTGTTTCACTGTCTATAACTTCACTTGCCCGTAAAGCCATTAACTCTCCTAATGAAAAGCCCGCTGTTACAGAAGGGGTTATACCCTTTTCCTTTAATAATACAAATGCACTTAAACTAGCTAAAACTATTGCATTTTGAGCTACTTGAGTTTGTTTTAATTTTTCTGAGTTTCCTTCAGTTAAAATACTATGTAAATTAAGGTGGGAGATATCACTTGCCATTTCAAACAAGTCTCTCACCTTTGGACTATAGTTATATAAATCAATTGCCATATTAGGCTTTTGTGATCCTTGTCCAGGAAAGCACATTATTACATTGTCCATTTAAAAAACACTCCTCCATAAGTTAAACCCGCACCAAAACCTACTAATAATACGTTAGCTCCTTTTTTTATTCCGACCTTTCTATTTAAATGATCTAAGGCAATAGGAATTGAGGCTGCACTTGTATTGGCAACTTTATCAACGTTTGAGTAAAACTTATCTTCCGCAATATTTAATCTCTTAGCAGCTGCTTGTAATATTCTGTTATTAGCTTGATGAGGTACTATATAATCAATATCTTTTAAATCAATATTATTTTTATCTACCAACATCTCTATAGTATCTACTAATCTTTTAACAGCAAAATTGTACACAGCTCTTCCATTCATCTTTATATGTGATTTTTTATCTATAAATAGTTGATCTGATCCCATTTTTTCTACTTTTATTATTGAATTGAAAACTCCGTTTCCTTTTTCAACTAAAACACAACCTGCTCCATCGGCAAATAGAACACATGTATTTCGATCAGTAAAATCAACTACTCTTGAAAGAATTTCAGTTCCAACAACTAAAACCTTTTTTGCACTCCTAGCCATTATTAATGCTCTTGCATTTTCTAGTGCATATATAAAACCGGTACATCCAGCTGTTAAGTCAAATGCTATATTTACATTGCTTAATTGCATCTTTTCACTAATAACACATGCTGTGGACGGAAACCCCTTATAATCAGGAGTTGCTGTTGCAACTATTATTGCATCTACATCACTAACATTTTTTTTCATATTCTTAATAGCTTTTATAGCTAAATCACTAACTTTTTCGTTTTCGGATGCATATCTTCTTTCTTTTATCCCTGTGTGAGAAACAATCCATTTAT
>CAZHNE010000109.1:0-6203 GCA_964533775.1 uncultured Spirochaetaceae bacterium
AATTGGAATTAAAAAAGGATAAAACCTCTGAATATTATTTTCATAACTTACTATAAAAGTCTAACAAAAGATTTAAGTTGACAAATAACTAAACAGAACTTAACATTTATACACATATACAAACGAAATGAGTTGCAAATGTAAAATTTTTTATAAAGGATGGTGGTTTTTTACATAAGCAGCTTGTAATCCTAAAGGAGGAGTGTTTTATGAAAAAAATTGTTCGTGTTCTATCAGTTTTTTTAATTCTATTTGTAGTAAGTAGCTCACTATTTGCTCAAGGTGCTGAAGAATCGGGTAAAAAGAATCCTGTTCTACGTATAATTACATGGTCAGGATATGCTCCACAAGAGTTGTTGGACAAATTCACTGAGGAGACTGGTTATAAAGTAGAAGTTACACTTAGTAACAACGAAGAAATGATCAGTAAACTAAGAGCAACTCGGGGAGGTGGATTTGACCTTGCTCAACCATCACAAGACCGTATCTCATCTGTTGTGGAACAATATGGTGTTTATCAACCAATTGATTATTCTAGACTTAATGCAGATCAAATTGATGCTTCACTATTAGAAGCTGTAAAAAAGAATACCTTAGTTGATGGAAAATCATATGCTGTACCTCACATATATGGAACGGAAGGACTTGTTATTAATACAGCTAAAGCTCCAGATATAAAGGATTTTAAAGATCTTCTAGATCCAAAATATAAAGGACGAGTATCTTATAGACTAAAGAGACCCACCCTTATTGGTATGGGATTCTCCCTTGGTTATGACCCTTTCTCCCTATATTCTGATCCACAAGCATATCAAGAATTCTTAGATGATATGGAAGTGGCTCTTATCAAAGGAAAACCTTCTGTAAAGACTTATTGGGATAATGGAGATCAACTCTTACAGTCATTACGTTCTGGAGAAGTTTGGGCCGCATCAGCTTGGGAACAAGCGGGTTGGAAGCTACATGCTGAGAATCCAGATATTGACTATTTTGCTCCAACTAGCGGTGCATTAGCTTGGGTTGATACTTTTGCTATTCCAGCTAGGAGTGAAAACTTAGATGCAGCATACGCTTATATAAATTTCATGCTCAGGCCTGAAAACGCTGCATTCTTTACTAACCAAGAAACTTATGGTACTGCATCAAAAGATGCTGTTAATTTCTTAGATCCGGAAATTGCAGCTAACTTCACCCGTGGTCTTCCCCCAGAAGTTCTTGCAAATATTAACTGGTATCCTACCGTTCCCGCGGGCATAGAAGAAATGGAAGGAAAAACTCTTGATAAAGTTAAAGCAGCCCGTTAAGCAGCTTTGATTAATTAGTATATTGCCAATAGCTAAACTACAGCTATTGGCAATCATTGATATTAAAACAAAGGTAAAAAATAGTATGAATAGTGCACTCTCAGTACGAAATCTTACAAAAAGATTTGGTGATTTTACTGCAGTTAATCAAGTTTCATTTGATGTAGAGGATGGTAAGTTTTTTTCAATTCTTGGACCTTCAGGATGTGGAAAGACAACCCTATTGCGCATGATAGCAGGGTTTTATAAACCTGACGGCGGAACTCTCTTATTCGATGGAAAAGATATGGAAGGGGTCGCACCAAACAAAAGGCCTGTAAACTTGGTCTTTCAAAATCTTGCACTTTTCCCAATGATGAATGTGCATGAGAATATAGCGTTTGGATTAAGAAGAAGAGGTGAGAAAGGGGCTGCAGTTGAAAGAAAAGTAAATGACTTGTTAGAAAGAGTGGGATTGCCAGGTTCTGGGCAAAAGCAAATAAACCAACTTTCTGGAGGACAAAAACAGCGTATTGCTATTGCAAGATGTCTTATTATGGAGCCAACTGTTTTGTTACTTGATGAACCATTAGGTGCTCTTGATGCTAAACTTCGTGAACACATGAAAGTTGAGTTAAAGAACTTGCAATCTCAAGTAGGTACAACATTTGTCTATATCACGCACGACCAAAGTGAAGCCATGGTCATGAGTGATAAAGTAGCGGTCATGAATAATGGTCACTTTGAACAAATAGGAACTCCTCAAGAGCTTTATCATGAACCAAAATCGTCATTTGTTGCTCAGTTTGTTGGAAACAATAATAAATTACGTGTAACTCTTCGCTCTGACTCACATGGGGATTTTATAGCTAGATATGCTGATGCTTTTGATTTTAAACTTGCTAACAAATATGAAATAGAAAGTGAAGAAGAAGAGTATGACCTCTTTGTAAGGCCTGAAGCTTTAGTTATTAATCCTGGCAATGAAAGAGAAAATTATAATGTTCTTCCAGTTGATGTAACATCAATTCTTTTTGATGGAGGAAATAGTAGGTTGTTAGTTAAACCTATAGGTAGTAGTGATGAACTAGTTGTAGCACTTCCTCAAACACGCGAGTATGATTTTATAAAAAAAGGAGATCGTATTCAAATTGGTTGGGATATGCATAAGGCCGTCTGCTTTAAACGCAGCGATTGGAAATTATATGATGAAGAATAAACAACAAATTAAATGGGGGTTTCTTTTCTTTTTCCTCCCTGTGTTTTTATGGCTATTTCTATTAATAGTTTTACCTCATATTGAGCTTATTAGGTTGTCTTTTACAAAAACTGGTTCAGGTGATTTAACGTTAGATAATTATCTTGCATTTTTCAAAGAACCTATTTATTGGCTTACCTTTGTTCGAACTGCGGGGTATTCAATTTTAGTTACTTTTTTAGTAATGGTTATATCACTTCCAGTTTCATTTTATATCTCTAAAATAGTAAAAAATAAAACATCTGCGATTATGATGGTATTAATTTTGGTTCCTTTCTGGGTAAGTGAGCTAATCCGTGTCTATGGATGGATGATTTTACTGAGAGAAAGTGGTGTGATTAACCACTTCCTCGTTTCACTAGGATTGTTTAAAGAACCAATAGAGATGCTTTATAATGATATTACAATGATAATGGGGCTTGTTTATACAAGTATGCTATTCATGGTAGTCCCTGTTATTGGAGTAATGGATGATTTAGATAATTCTATTATAGAGGCAGCATACGATCTCGGAGCTTCAAAAGCTGCAATTTGGAGAACTATTATTATACCTCATTGTGCTTCTGGGCTAGTTAATGGTGGAATCATCGTGTTTATGCTGGTATTAGGTAGTTATCTTACTCCTAACTTAATGGGTGGGAAGAACTCTCTTTGGTTCACTGAACAAATTTACAACCAAATTATTCTCTACTTTAACTGGAACCAAGGTGCGGCTTTTGGTTTCTTGCTATTGTTGCTCTCTTCCTTAATAATTTGGGTAATTCTTAAATTAACAAAACAAAATCTGACGGAGGTGATTACAAGATGATTAGAAGTTTACCTTCATCAAAAAAATATAAATATGGGTTTAGGATTTTTATAATATTGTATTTTACCTTTTTATTTGCGCCTCTAATAGTGACAATGATTCTTGCTTTTAACGATTCTATGTATCCAGCTCTTCCTTGGCAAGGATTTACTTTGGATTGGTTCTTTGGTAAGGGCCCAACTAAATATGGTATATTTAATGATCCTACTAACTTAAGAAGTCTAGCAACTTCTTTTAAGGTTGCATTCTCTGTTATGATAGTTTCAACCTTTTTGGGAACTTGTGCAGCGTTTCTCTTTGAACAAGAAGACTTTCGTTTTAAAAACTTTCTTTACTTTTTAATGATAGCACCATTAGTTATTCCTGGTGTAATTTTGGGTATTTCTATACTTATGTTCTCAAATACAATAGGTTTATTTATTGAAGATCATTTTAATATATATGCAAAGTTTTTAGGGCCTGGTTTTCCTCTGGTAGTAATTGGACAATCATCCTTCATTTCAACAATAGTTGCTTTGGTTGTTTCAGCAAGATTAAAAAAGTTTGACCATTCCTTAGAAGAGGCAGCTTATAACTTAGGAGCAAATAGGTTAGAAGTGCTTTGGTTTATAACTCTTAAGTTTTTAAGACCTTCAATTATTGGAGGAGCTGCAATGGCCTTCTTGATGTCTTTTGAAAACTTTAATACAACTATATTCTTAGTTGGTTCCCAAGCAACATTGCCAATTAACATGTACATGCAAGTACGTGATGGATCTACTCCAGTAATTAATGCTATTTCATTCTTGCTTATTCTTGGAACATCTGTTTTTGCTGTTTTAAAACTAGTAAAAGATTCTAGGGGCGAAGATTAAAAATAGTTTAGTTTTGCTTATTCAACTAAAAGACCCCAGAAGAAGTGTAAAATTACAATAATTTAACTGTAAGAAAACTAAAAAGATAGATTTTCTTGCAGTTTTAATTTAGCGAATAGAAGCAGATAAATTATTTTCATTTCTTTTAGTCATATAAACACATTAGAAATCTGTTTATTATAGGGGTACATTGAAAAAGGTGAATATTCTTTAATCGTAATATGGGTTATCTTCAGCTTCTTTTAATAGGGATATATTAGGGTGCAAAGCCATTATCTCTTCTTGTGTAAAAGTTCTACCCTCAACTTCAAACGTTGTAAAAGTAACTGCAACTGTATGTGGACGAACAGGGCCTAAATTATATGTATCTGCAACTAGTCTTACGTTATAAGGGGTTGATGTGCCATCTTTATTTATAGTAACAGTAAACCTCAAGCTTTCAATATATCGGGTGCTATCACGCCTAGGAGGAGTACCTGGAAAGGGATGATCTACATATTGCGTTCCATCATAAATAAGTGAAGCAGGAGGGATTTTAGTATTAGCTATGTGTGCACCTCTGTCAAAGTTTGAATATGCATATTGGTAACTACTTTCAGGCTCAGGGTAAGAGTGGGTAATTCCCACAGTTGATGCAGGGAAGCCATCTTGGTGATAATCTTCACTTATTTCTATTATATCCCCATACAAGCTAAGACCAAAGTTAATATAGTCCTCATCACTATCAAGTGTGGTTTCTGGTCCTAATACATCAGGCCAAGGATGTAAGTCAATATTAAACAAGTCACAAGATATTAGAATACTCAATAACACTAACAATAAAAAATAAAATACTGGTTTTACTCTCATTCTAAGCTCCTTTGTTTATTTAAAGAGTTGGCTTAGTAGGAGTAACCTAGAATGATTATTACACAATGGAGGTTTGATTTAATCTAGAGTGATTATGAGTACCAACTTCCTATAATTCTAAGTAAATAATATCATAGAAAAATTAGGAGCAAAAGAAGGGATAGTGGGTTATAACGAAATTATTATAAACAAATGGTACTATGTTTCAAAACTAGTGATTTTCTACTGTTGTTTTAGAACAATAGAGTAAGAAATAGCTCAGTAGTTCATGTTTAAAATTTTTAATTTTTGATTTATAGCCTTTAAAAGAGCATTGTCAATCAATATTGTACATAGTGTCTATCAAATCAATTTTGTATCTTTTTTTAAGTTGACAACTGGTAAATTGTACTATTAGATTGAGAATATAAGGAGGTGGAATTTATGAAAGCAAAAGTATTAATAATCGCAATAATTCTTTCAATTGCAAGTGTCGGTACCATAGCAGCAGATTCCAACACATTTAAAATGGATACTCCAAGTGTTTTTGAAATAAATCTTCTTAATTATTATGCAATACAAGACTTGGCGGGTACTTCATTTGGTCGCTATACCCCTGGAGCAAGGATGGCTTTCTTTGTTACCGATTGGTTTGGTTTGTCAGGAGATATTATATTACCTAATCCGTTTGACTCAACTTCTCCTGGGTATGGAGTAATTCTTTCTACTGATTTCTTCTTCCGCTATCATCATGAAGTTGTTGATATCTATGTCGGCCTTGGTCCAGCTTACGATTTGGTCCTTGCTGATAGCACAGGAAAACCTTTAAAGGGTAATGTTAACTATAGTGTTAGGTTAGGCTTTGATTATAACATAACTCCAGTTTTTGCATTAGGTATTGAGGCTAATCACATTGTTCAACTTGATGGGTTAATCTCGGGAGATGTTACCTATGATGCTATGAGAGATATTTACCTTGGTTTAGCTTTAAAAGTTAAAATGTAACTTTTTACCCTAAATGTTTTGTTAAACAAGATTAGTTTAAAGAAAAACTAAAGAGAAAAGTGAAAGTGTTAGCTTAGAGAGGCTTATAATGCTGTACAAAGAATTTACAAAAGAAAAATGGAATAAAGCTCTTTAAACTCATGCTATTATAGTTGTGTTATGTAATT
>CAZHNE010000110.1:0-4435 GCA_964533775.1 uncultured Spirochaetaceae bacterium
ATACATTGATTTAAACAAATGACTTGCATATACGTAGTAAACACTTTGGGGTAGGAGTCTACCTAAGTTTATAGAGTTTGCACTTGTTAAGCCCCATTTATCACTTAGATTTTTATCCATAAAAGCATCTTTAACCATTTTTTGACAATCATCAAATGTTCCATCTACTTCATATGCTTGAATATTTTCACCTAAAACTGTTAATTGCTTCTTTTGTCTCTCACTAACACGGTTTTTTGGATAAAGTACTTTTACATTAATACCAGCTTTTTTATAAAAAGCAGATGCAACTGCACCACCAGTGTCCCCACTAGTTGCTACTAAAATAGTCAATTCTTGACCAGTTTTATTTATTATTTTTTCTAAAGTAGAAGCTAAAAAACGTGCTCCAAAATCTTTAAAAGCAGCAGTTGGTCCATGATATAACTCAAGAACACTTTGCTTATCTCCAAGTTGAACTAAAGGCACATTGAAATTAAAAGCATCCATACAAATTTCAGCTAAGTCATTAACTGTAATATATTTATCATCCTTAAAAAATGGAGAAAGAACTTCAAATGCCATTTCTGGATAAGATGAAATGCTCCCAACATCCATATGAACTAAGGACGGAAAACTTTCAGGAACGTATAAGCCACCATCGTCGGCTAACCCTTTTAAAATAGCTTCTCCAGCTGTCTTTTTTCCTGACAACCTTCTAGTAGAAATAAAATCCATCTTTCTCTCCTTAAACTCTCGCACCTAAATATGCTGACAATCTTAATATATCGGAAAAAACACCACCTGCTGTAACTTCTCGTCCAGCTCCCGGTCCTTTAATTACTAAAGGTTGTGTTGAATATCTATCTGTTACAAAGCAAATTACATTATCTGTTCCACTTGCTTGTGAAAAAGAATGATCCATTGGGTATCCCTTTAATGTAACACTACATTTACCATTTTCATCAATGCGACCTACGTAACAAAGTTTTTTGTTTTCAGCCTTAGCTTTTTCATACTTTTCTAAGACTATTTTATCTAAAACTTCTAATTTGTCCATAAACTCATCTATTGTTAAAGTTGAGAGTTCTTGTGGAACTAAACTTTCTATTGGAACATCACTTACTTCAACTTCGTATCCTAATTCTCTAGCAAGTATGACTGTTTTTCTACAAACGTCCATTCCTGATAAGTCATCTCTAGGATCTGGCTCTGTGTACCCCATTTCTTTAGCTTTTCTAACAAGGCTACTAAAGTCTACACTTCCATCATAATTATTAAAGAGCCAAGCTAAAGTTCCAGAAACTATACCTTCAACGCTTCTAACATTGTCTCCTGTTTGAACCAAATCTTTTAGTGTTGAAATAACAGGTAATCCAGCTCCTACTGTTGTTTCATAATAGAATCTTCTCCCTGTTGTTAAACAAGTGTTAAATAAGTCTTTATAGTACTCTATACTAGCTGTTCCTGCTTTTTTGTTAGGAGTTACTATGTGCATACCATTATTCATCCAGTCAATGTATCTACTAGCCAATTCACTACTAGAGGAGCAATCAACTATTGCTCTATGTGGAAAGTAAGTTACACTAACGTGATTGGCAAACTTTTCTATATCAAGAGGAATACTTTTGTTTTTAAAGTCTTCTCTCCAAGTTGATAAGTTAATACCTTCTTCATCAAGTAACATGTATTTACTACTTGCAATTGCCCTAATTCTCAAATCAATTCTAAATTTATCATAAAGAGCTGTTGTTTCATCCCTAATTTGATCTAATAATGTTCCACCAATACTCCCAGGTCCAATTAAACCAATGGATAAAGCTTGCTTTGATAAAAAGAAAGCTGCGTGTAGTGCTCTTAGGGCTCTTGTAGTATCTTTTGATTCAATAACAGCACTTATATTTCTTTCACTAGCTCCTTGAGCAATAGCTTTTACATTAACGCCAACTTTACCTAAGGAACTGAAGAACTTACCTGCAACACCTTTTTTACCAGCCATATTATTTCCAACAGCAGCAATAACAGCTAAATTGTTTATGCAATCTATTGAGTTAACTATGTCTGCTCTTAACTCTTCATGAAAGTTAATACTTATAGCTTCAACAGCTCTTTGTGCATGCTCTGCAGGAACTGCAATTGAAATAGAATATTCTGAAGAAGCTTGAGAATATAATATAGTATTAACATTAGCAGATTTTAATGCATCAAAGACTTTTGATGAAAAACCTACCCTACCACTTATTCCAGCACCTTCAATACAAATTAAGGAAACAGCGTGAACTACAGAGAAACCTTTTACTGAAGAGCCATTTAGATTTTTTTCACCATTATTAATTAATGTTCCTAAATCATCAAAATATTTCCAACATCTTAGTCTTACTTGCATTCCTTTTGAAATGGCTGTTAAAATAGCTTTTGAATTTATTAACTTAGAACCAAAATATGATAACTCACTTGCTTCTCTGTAAGAGAGATTTTGTATAACAGTTGCACTTGGCACCTCTCTAATATCTGCAGTAGTTAATAAAGATTTAGAATTCCAAAACACTAAATTAGCGGTATTTAATTTAACAGCTAATTTTGATGCAAAAATTTCAGCATCAAAGCTTTTTCTTATTTTATGGATAGGAGGTGTTACAATAGAGAAATCTGGAATTGCTTGAGAGGAAAGAGAAAGAATTTGATTTGCGTCGTACCATGTTAGGTTATCGTTATTGCCTTCAACCATAGCTTTAGCAATATGTCCAATCCAACTACCAACAACATAATCAAAATAGCCTATTGTTCCGTAGGAGATATCACCAACTAACCAAACACTTTTTAAAATATCTTCAATATTAGTAAAATCTTTTTTTATTAAATCTGTTAATGCTGTTTTATAATCATTATGAACAAGATCAAAAACTACTTTATTTAAGTATTCCTCTTTCTCATCTAGTTTAACCCAAACTCTTTCATCTTTATTTCTTGCTAAAGTTATAAGTTCTTTTGCATCAATTATTATTTCTTTATCACTTGTTAAAACAAGTATTAGTTTATCGTTTATATTACTTTTTCTAAGTTTAAATAATTTATCACGTCCGTCTTTATTTAAAAGCATAGAAGCTTCTAATGTATGTATATTGAAATTTTTCATAGAGTACCCCTGTTTAAGATATCAAACCTTGTAGTGAACACAACCGCCTAATATACGAAAAAGAGCCCAAATGGGGCTCTTTTACATATTAGGTTGCGTTACAAACAAAACAAATTAAAGTTTTTCAACGGCACCACTGCGTAGGCAACGGGCACAAACTTTGACTGTACGTGGAGAACCTTGCACTGTTGCTTTAACAGTAACTAGATTTGGGCTGAAAACACGTTTTGATTTAACACCAATATGTTGGCCTACACCACCCTTCTTCTTTGCTTGACCTTTTCTGGGGACACTGTTTCCAGCAACTGAACCCTTTCCGCAAATTTCACATCTACGAGCCATAATATATCCACCTTATAAAAATATTAATTATTAAAACGTTTTTGCTAGCCAGAGACCTTGCACGAGACTATGTCGTGAGCATAAAGCAAGGTATTTTGAAAAGCACAGTTCAACTCTATGAAAATTAACAAATAAACTAGATTGTGTAAATACCTTTTTATTGCTTATACCAAAGTATCTACATATTTATTTGTTTATTTCCACAAAAACAATTTAACGTTGTTTATTGTATTAAATCTAAAATAATTATTCTACACCATTTGTTTAATTTGTTTTAGTTAATCTGTTTTTTTTCAACATTTATGCTCTAGTTATAAAAAAAGTTTTACTTTATTATAATATTTATGACTATTAAGCTAATTACATTACAACCTAAAGACACTATTACCTCTCTTTTAAAAAAAACAGCTAAAGATTTATTTGAAAAAACAAATGATCCTAGCTTTAATATAATTGAGCCTTTAATAATATTAGGCGAGACAAAATTAAGCTCTTTTGCAAATATTAAAATAAAGGCCATAAAAAGCTCTCTTATTTTTAATGAATTTACTCAAAGGGATAAAGATGTTTGTTTCTTTCCTCATATAGAAAATTGTGAGATTGAGAATTTAAAAGAGACTTTATGTACTAAAGAGAATATTGATTTTAATTATAAATATTTTAACCTTTTAAAGAGTTATAACATTTACCCAATTGTTAGATTAGGTAATGGTTTTAACAAAAAAGTTAAAATTCCAAAAGTTATAATTGATGATTATAGAATTGAAATTATTGAAATCTCAGTTACTGATAATATTTTTTACTATAACACTTTAGATACTATTCATCTCTCGAGGGACAAAGTTCTTTAAGAAAGCAGTCTTTACAGTTAGGTTTTCTAGCAAAACAGTATTCTCTACCATGTAAATTAACAGTCATAGAAAACCTATACAAATATTTATCTTCTAATAAAGACTTAACCTTCATTTCAATTTTAGT
>CAZHNE010000110.1:4535-6130 GCA_964533775.1 uncultured Spirochaetaceae bacterium
AAGTCAGCTTTTGATAAAGAAAGAGCATCAGGATATTTGTCAAACAACTCAATTGCTACAATATTAACTATTCTGTCTGTTGTTTGTGCAGAGAGAATAACAGATATTAAAAACTGAAATGGATCTTTTTTATCTAAAAAAACAATTTCCTCAGGGCTATTCTTATCTAATACTTCGTATATTTTTAATATAAATTCTTTTTCATTCATAATTTTAAAATACTATAAAAGCATAATAAATACAAAGGTTAATCTACTTCAAACATAGCCATAACAGGAAAATGATCTGAAACTAGATTTAACGGAGTTGCCAATTTAGGTGAGGTTGCCATAAGAGGTTTAAGATTATCGTTGTGCATTATCTTATCTATACTCTCAACTAAGTAATATTCATCACTTATTTGAGAATTAGGAAATGTTACAGGAGACTCCACATATAAAGTTCTAAAAACTTCATTAAGTGGAGTTTTCTCACTTATTATTTTAACGGGAAGAAATGGATCATTAAAATCACCACAAAGAATAACACCTTCTCCTTCTTTTGAAAGAGCATTAATTGCCTCAGATAGTAAAATAGACTCTTTATGTCTATAACTTAAACCTGTAGCAATTTCATCAGCATTTCCTTGATGTGTTAAATGAACAGTTGAAATTAGTAATTTATCGCCTGTTTTTTTACATATCACTCTTATATAAAATAACCCTCTATCAACTTCAGGCATCTCTAAACTAATTTTACCGTGTTCAATTTCTTCAAACAATTCATTATTATAATAAATGTTTGTCTCCTGTAACCAACCAATATCCCTATCTTCAACTCTACTGTAGTTAACCAGTAGAGAATCAAGCAAACTAATTGTTTCTTTTCTTATTTCTTGTATGCAAATAAAGTCTGTTTTATGAAGTTTTAGAAAATTTACTATCGAATCTTTCCTTTCTTCAAGTTTTTCTGTGTTCCATAAATTTAAACTCATAATTGAAAATCTTAACTTCATTCAATTACCTCTGGAAATTCTTCCTCTATTTTTAATAAATAATTAAGAACTAACACTTGCACCCAAGCTATATTTATATAGAAATAGCCACTTAAACGACTTTTTTTACTAAAATAGTCCCACCTAGTGTGGTTTATCTGCTCTGGTAGCCATCCATAAAACTCTTTATCTCTCCCCAATAAATCCTTTGGGGTAGAAACTAGTTGCTTTGATGCATGTATCATATTTTTAGCTAAGAGAGAATATATTTCTTCATTGCAATATTTATGTAATTTTAAAAAGTCATAAGCTATCATCATTCCATAAAAGTCTAAATGCTGATTAGCAATTGAAACAGAAGTCATTCCTTTTGTTTTAAAATCTCTCTTGCCTAATGGTGTTGATTTATCAAAATATATATTATCTACTTGGATCCAAGTAGTTATATAATTAGCACATTTCTTACAAAGTTCTAAATAGTAAGGCGTATTAAACTCGTCTAACTCATACAAAGCTAAAAATGATCTTAATAGTATTTGTCCAGCTTCTTTATCGAAAGACTCTGCATCTAAGGTATCACCAAAGAAATCACCCCTCTCCACCAGTGAAGCGTAATAAGGGG
>CAZHNE010000111.1:0-6111 GCA_964533775.1 uncultured Spirochaetaceae bacterium
TTAATAGAACTGGTATTAAAACCCAATCTACTTACAAACACTATGATATTAATTGAAATGGTATGAATAATAAAAATGGAATCTAAACTTAATTGTCTAAATCAATATACTAATCTTTTATACAGCATTATTCATAAGAACAAACGAAGTTGCTCAACTTTGGAACTGGTAAATAATTTTTACCAAATAAAACAATTTAAACAAAATGTTTAAGCAACTTACAAAGGTTAAAACAAACCTTTACGCGATAAGGACAAAATAATGAGTGAATACGTACTAGAATTGCAAAATATTGTAAAAAAGTATCCAGGTGTTCTTGCTCTAAATGATGTATCTTTGAAATTAAAAAAAGGACAGATTTTAGGTTTAATTGGTGAGAATGGAGCTGGCAAATCAACACTAATAAAAACTTGTTCAGGAGCAGTAATACCTACATCAGGTAAGATTCTTGTAAATGGAAAAGAATTTACTAGCATGACTCCTCAATTAGCTAGTGAAAATGGAATCGCAATAATTTATCAAGAATTTAATAATGTAAAAGGCTTAACTGCTGCTGAAAACCTATTCTTAGGTAATCCGATAAGAAAAGGGTTTAGAGGCTTAGTGGTCGATAAAAAAGCTATGGTAGCAGAGACTAAAGAAGCTTTTAAACAACTTAATATAAATATTGATCCAAATGAATTGTGTGGAAACTTATCAGTTGGATATCAACAAATGATTGAAATAGCAAAAGCCATTAGATTAAATGCAGAAGTATTAATCATGGATGAACCTTCAGCTCCTTTAACAAGTAAAGAAGTAGAATCTATGATTAAAATATGTGAGCTTTTAAAATCAAAAGGCGTTGCAATAATATATATTTCTCACAGATTGGATGAAATCTTTAGACTAACAAGTGAAATAGTAGTACTAAGAGACGGGGAATATGTTGATACATTAACTACTAAAGATTCTAATGTTGATGAACTAATCCACCTTATGGTAGGCCGTGAGTTAAAAGAAAGTTTCCCTCCAAGAAATCCAAAGTTCTTAACTAATCAGACAATGTTAAAATTAGAAAACGTAACTGGCAATGGAGATAAAAACGTTAACCTCGAAATTAAGAAAGGCGAAGTTTTAGGAGTTGGAGGCTTAGTTGGAGCTGGAAGAACAGAACTAGCCCAAATGATTTTTGGAGCTGTTCCAAAAGATTCTGGAAAAATTTTCCTTAACGGCAAAGAAATAAATCCAAAGTGCCCCAAAGACGCAATTAAGTTAGGGATTGCACTTGTTCCTGAAGATAGAAAACGTCATGGAGCTATATTACATAACTCCATAAGTCATAATATAAACATGCCTATTTATGATCGCTATTCTAAATTCTCAAAAATTAATGAAAAAATAGAGAAACAAACTACTATAAAGCAAGTAGAAGAATTATTAGTTAAAACTCCTACAATTAACCAACTTGTTAAAAACCTAAGTGGAGGAAACCAACAAAAAGTAATTTTAGGAAAATGGCTAGCAGCTAATTCTGAGTTAATTATTCTCGATGAACCAACACGAGGGATTGATGTTGGGGCCAAATTTGAAATTTATAAATTAATTAACAGCCTCATTGAAATGGGGAAAACGATTTTATTGATTTCATCCGAGATGGAAGAATTAATTGGAATGAGTGACAGAATAATTGTATTTTCAGAAGGTGTAATAACTGGAGAATTGAAAAAAGAAGAATTTAGCCAAAATGCAATAATGGCATTAGCTGCAAATTACTAAAAGGGAGAAATATTAAAATGGAAAAATTAAGTACTGCAGATAGAAATAAAGCAATTTTAGATGGAATTAAAAGCAAAGCAATATGGTTAGCCTTACTGTTTTTGGTAATTGGATTTACCATAGCAAACCCAAGATTCCTATCCTCTAACAACTTGTTTACAATTGCAAGACAAGTCTCTATGTACGGAATTGCCTCAATTGGTATGACTTTTGTTATTTTGATTGGAGGAATTGATCTTTCAACAGGTTCAATTATTACAGTAGTAAACGTTGTTTGTGCTTACCTAATGGTAAATGCTGGACTGAGTATTCCTGTAGCTATTGTTCTTTCAATGGCATTAGCTGTTGCTATTGGTATATTTAACGGTGCATTAATATCTGTGATTGGTATTCCTGCAATTATTGCAACATTTGCATCTCAAATTATATTTAAAGGTGCCGCTTACTTGCTTTCTGGTGGTGTTCCTATTTATGGTTTTGACGAAAGATTTAAAGTAATTGGACAGGGTTACTTAGGAGTTATTCCAGTACCTGTAATAATTATGATAGTTTGTTTCGCAATTGGTTCTTTTATTCTAAACAAAACATACTTTGGTAGATACTTTTATGCAGTAGGTGGAAATGAAGAAGCTTCAGAGCTTTCAGGTATTAAAGTTGGAAGAACAAAATTCTTAATTTATGCTTTAGCTGGTTTCTTTGCTGGATTGGCTGGTATTGTTATGCTTTCTAGAACAAACTCTGCTCAACCAACAGCTGGCTTAGGTTATGAATTTGACGTTATAACTTGTGTAGTTTTAGGTGGTGTATCTATTTCTGGTGGTTTTGGAAAAATCAGTGGAGTTGTAGCAGGTGTATTAATAATTGGTGTATTAACAAACGGAATGGTTTTGATGAACATTAGTACTTACATGCAGCTTATAGTAAAAGGTACTGTGCTTATCTTAGCTGTTGGTATTGATAGTTACCAAAAGAAAGGTACAGTTGCTGCTTAATTTATAAAAGATATATAGTTTCATACTATTCAAATAATATCTTTGGTTCCGTTGCATAAGATTGGTAGAGTCTAGCAACGGTTCCTCTTTTTATTATATATACCGATTTAGTACAACATAATAAATAAGTCATTAGTTTTTGATAAAGTTATTATAATTCTGCATATCGAGAACCATGCACTTTGCTTTAATTGACTATTCTCTTCTTTTCTTGTACAAATAAACATAATAAGTATTGGAGGAGCTATGGAACAATCATTAGCTATACCAGCGTTAACTACGGACTTAGTTAGAGTATTAATAGATGCAGACACAATCTCTCGTAGGGTTGATGAACTAGCACATAAAATCAATGAGGCATACAAAGACATTGAAGGGCGCCTTATACTCGTAGGGGTATTGAAGGGCTCTTTTATTTTATTAGCCGATTTATGCAGAAGATTAACTGTTGACCATGTTGTTGATTTTATAGCTTTATCTTCCTACAGCGGAGATAAAACTAGTGGAAACGTTAGATTATTAATGGATACTAGAGAAAACATGGAAGATAAACATGTTTTAATTATCGAAGATATTTTAGACTCAGGATATACTCTCGATTATTTAATTAGAAGCTTTAAAACAAGAAAACCAGCAAGCGTAAAAACTTTAGTCTTATTAGATAAACCACAAAGACATACAGTTCCTGTAAAAATTAACTATGTAGGTTTTACTATCCCTGATGTTTGGGTAGTTGGTTACGGCTTAGACTATAATGAAAAGCACAGAACCCTCCCCTACATTGCTGAAATGGTGCCACAGAACAATTAAAAGTTAACACTTTTAAAAATATATAATAAATTTGGATAAACATTTATGACAAACGAAAAATTCTATGTTAGTTACAACACTGTTCATAAGTTGATTAAACAATTAGCAGATAAAATAATTGATAGCGGCTTTGATCCTGATGTAATTGTTGCAATTGGATCTGGTGGTTTTCTACCTGCTAGAATAATAAAGACATTTATCAACCGACCTATTTATGCTGTTGGAATATCTTATTATGGATTGGATAATAAGCATAGAACACACCCAACTAAAATCCAGTGGATTGATGAAGTTCAAGAACAACTAAAAGGTAAAAAAGTATTATTAATTGATGAAGTTGATGATACTAGAGCGACCCTTAGTTATTGTGTAAAAGAATTATTAAAATATAATCCTGAAGAAATTGCTGTTTTAGTTCTACACAATAAAATAAAGAAAAAAGATGCAGAGTTCCCAAAAGAAATTAAAAGATATTTCCCTGCTTTAGTAATTGAAGATATGTGGATTAAATATCCTTGGGATGCTTTAGATATCGAAGAACACACAGAAAAAGAAAAAACTATGTTGCTTAATAACAGCAAAGGAGAAAACGATGAGTATTAGTGCTATTGTAGGAGCCCAGTGGGGAGACGAAGGAAAAGGTCGTGTTGTTGACTATTTAGCAACAAAAGCTGATTTATGTATCCGCTTCCAAGGTGGAGATAACGCAGGACACACTGTTATAAATGATAAAGGTAAATTTGCTCTTCACATTGTTCCATCAGGTATCTTTAACCCAGAAACAACTAATATAGTTGGTGCTGGAACAGTAGTCAACTTTGATTCAATGCAAATTGAGTTAGACGAAGTTGCAAAAGCTGGTGTTAGTGGGGATAATCTTTTTATTGATAAAAGAGCTCACATTATTATGCCATTCCATTGCGCTTTAGACGGAGCTGAAGAAGCTCACAAAAGCAAAAACTGGCAAATAGGTACAACTAAAAAAGGAATTGGTCCTACATATAGTGATAAAGCTTCAAGAAGCGGAATTAGAGCTGTAGATCTTTTGGATGAAGAAAGACTTACAAAAAGACTAGAAATGCTTTTACCAAGAAAAAATAGAGAATTAGCGTATTTTGGTCTTCCAGAAGTTACTGTAGAAGAAATGCTTGCAGTTTGTGCTAAATGGAGAGAAGCTTTTGGTAGTAAAATAATCGACTCTGTTCCTGTTATTCGTGAAGCTTATGAATCTAATAGAAACATCTTACTAGAAGGTCAACTTGGAATTATGAGAGACTTGGACTGGGGAATTTATCCTTATACAACTAGTAGTAATCCAACAGCTGGCGGAACTTGTAGTGGAGCTGGTATTGCACCAAGAAGAATTGATGAAGTTATAGGGGTTGTTAAAGCTTATTCAACATCAGTTGGTGGTGGTCCATTTATGACTGAACTATTTGATGAAGATGGAAAAAAACTAAGAGATATTGGTAAAGAATATGGTGCTACAACAGGTCGTCCACGCAGATGTGGTTGGTTTGATGCTGTAGCTGCAGATTTTTCCTGCTGGATAAACGGCTTTACATCTATTGCTATCACAAAACTAGATATTTTAGACCATTTTGATACAATTAAAGTATGTACAGCATACGAAGTTAATGGTGAAATCATTAATCACTTACCAGAAACTGCACTTCAAGAAGTTGCTAAACCAATTTATAAAGAATTTAAAGGTTGGAAAAGCGATACTTCTAAAGCAAGAGTATGGGAAGACCTACCAAAAGAAGCACAAGATTATTGTACTGCTATTGGTGAATATGTAGGGGCTCCAATTAAGTTTGTTTCAGTTGGCCCTGAAAGAGATCAAATTATAATTATGTAATTTATTAAAAGGGTTAGGCAAAAGCTTAACCCTTTTTTAATAACTACAACAATAAATCTTTTACACATGGAGTAATTTAATGACAAGCTTCAATCATGATACGTATATATCTCCTTTTACTTGGAGATATGGCAGCTCTCAAATGAGAGAAGTGTTTAGTGAAAAACATAAAAGAATTTTACTTAGACAAATATGGATTGCTTTAGCTACTGCTCAAATGAAAGCAGGCTTAGTAACAAAAGAACAAGTAGATGAATTAATAGCTAACAAAGAAAATATAGATATTGATAGAGCTACAGAAATCGAAAACATTATACACCATGATTTAATGGCTGAAATTAAAACATATGCAGAGCAATGTCCTAAAGGTGGTGCAATAATTCACCTTGGTGCTACTAGCATGGATATTTTAGATAACATGGATGTTATGAGGTTAAAAGAAGCTCTCCATTTAACAATCAAAAGATCTAAAGAATTATTACAACTTTTTGTTGATAAGATGAGTGAATATAAAGATATGCCGTGCATGGCTTTTACTCATATTCAACCAGCAGAACCTACAACCGTTGGTTATAGGATAGCTCAAACTGCACAAGATTTAATTGATGACATTAAAGAGTTAGAACACATTAGAGACAACATTAAAGGAAAAGGCATGAAAGGTGCTGTTGGTACTGCTGCAAGCTACAC
>CAZHNE010000112.1:0-6098 GCA_964533775.1 uncultured Spirochaetaceae bacterium
TTAGAGAGCCAGCTCCATACTGATAATGTAATTTGACCATCATCAGCCTTTTCTTCTTTACTTCCACTAGCTACTAACTGCGTAGTACCTAAAAGTAACACTAGAAGCGCAATTAATAGAAAACCTTTTTTTCTTTTCATTTTTAACCCCTTTTATTGTTAAATAATATTATCATGTTTCCATGAATTTGCATGTTCAATTTGCTTCTCACTCGGTTCATCAAGTTCAGCACCTAACGAATTTAAGCAAGCTGTAGCAACCAAGTCATCAACTTCTTTTGAAATTGAATATATTTTATTCTCTAAAGAATCTTCATTTTCAGCTAAAAACAAGATAGCAGCCATTTGTACTGAAAGAGAAAGATCCATAATTTCAACAGGATTTCCTTCTCGAGCACTACAATTTGCACAGTGACCATCGTCAATTAAAAATACTGATTTGTTATCACCTATTGAAACTTCTCTTAAGTGTTCTCTAGCCCAAGAGCCTAGTTTTAGTTGCTTTTCTCCACCTAAATCAACTTCAGGTTGCCCAGCTCCGCCAACTATAATAATCGCCCCATCTTTCATCTTTCGCATATGATCAGAGGTTAAGCTGTAACCTATACCTGTTGCTGTGATAAATATATCAGCTGTAGGACACATTGTTGATAGCTTTTTAACAGTATAACCATCGTGAACCGCTATTAGTGCTTGAACTGGATCAACTTCTGTTACATAAACTTTAGCTCCGTAAGCGTGAGCGTATTTTGCAATACCTTTACCTACATAACCATATCCTACAACCACAACTGTTTTACCTTGCATTTGAATATTTGTTATATCTAAAAGGGCTGCTACCACAGATTGACCTGTACCATAAACGTTATCAAAAAGTTGCTTTGTTTTAGCATCATTAACTGAAACACACGGAACTAGTAAAGATCCTTCTTTCTCCATTACTCTTAGAGGACGTATTCCGCTAGTTGTTTCCTCAGCGACACCTTTTATAAAGGGGAGTAAATCTTTTCTTTTTTCATGAAGATAACGAATACCGCCAGCACCATCGTCAATTAAAAATTCAAGTTGTTGATCTAAGAATCTATTTAGTAAAATTTCATCCATATCACTGTCAGCATCTGATCTTGCAAATACTTTTATGCCTAGAGAGGTTAAAGCAGCAGCTACTGAATCAGTTGTCGAAGTTGAATGACAAAATACTGATACCTTTGCACCTGCTTCTTGAAGAGCAATAGCTAAGTTTGCAGTTTTAGGTTCTAAAGTAAGAATAATTCCTACTCTTCTACCTTTGAGAGATCCTTTATCAATGCATTGTTCTTTAATAAATTCCATTACAGGCATAAATCTTTTTGCCCATTGAATTTTTCCTAAACCTTCTTTTGCTAAATCAAGTGAAACAATATTTGAAAATGTATTAGTCATTATCAGCCTCCAGCCATTTGTCGATACTATCAAATTGATCATCAGTTAGTGTGTCCAAGCTAATACCCTCATACTGGAGCCTAGCTCTTGCTATTTCTTGGTCTAAATGATCTGGAAGAACGTGAACACCTGGCTCATAGCTTGAAACAATTAATTCATGGCTAGATAAACCTTGTACGGCAAAAGAAAGGTCCATTATTTCAATAGGATGACCTAAGCCGCCAGAAATATTAACTAAAGCACCGTAAGATAAGACATTAATCATTTTACCATCTTTCCAAGTAAAACAGCTTACGCCTTTTCTTATCTCAACTACTTCACTAGATTCTTCTTTTAGAGCATCTACATCTATTTCAAGATCATGATGGCCAGCATTAGCTAAAATTACATTGTTTTTTAAGTATTTAAAATGTCTTGAAGCTAAAGCTCTCATACCACCAGTTGCTGTTATAACAATATCAGCATCTACTAATGCTTTATCAATTGAAGCTACTCTGTGACCATCTGAAAATGCTTCTAATGCTTGAACAGGCTTAACTTCTATAATAATAGCTGTTCCACCCATTGCACGAACGTAGTCAGCAATTCCTCTACCAACCCAACCGTAACCAATTATTGCTACTTTTTTGCCAGCCATAAGTAAATTCGTTAAACTTAAAATTGCTTGAACTGTTGATTGACCAGTTCCATATTTATTATCGAACATATGTTTACAAGCTGCATCATTTGCAGCCATTGCAGCAAACGGTAACCTACCAGCTTCAAATAACCCACGCAATCTTGCAACACCTGTTGTTGTTTCCTCTGAAACACCTTTTAGTTTTGCAAATAATTGAGGTCTGTGTTTGGCCATTCTTATAGTTAACTCAGCACCATCATCAATTATGTATTCAGGTTCAGTATCAGCAACTGCTAATAAATCCCTATCCCACTGTTCGTAACTACTGTTTTCTGAAGCATGAACTTCTATTCCTTTTTCTACTAAAGCCGCTGCAACAACATCTTTTGTAGAATGAGGATTACTACCAGCAACTACTACTTTAGCTCCAGCATCAGCTAATACTGTTGCTAAAAAAGCTGTTTTAGCTTCTAAATGAATTACAAGAGCTACTTTTTTGTTTTTAAAAGAACCATCTTCAAGAGTTTTTCTTAATAGTCCATTTAAGACAGGTGAGTTTCTACTTGCCCAAGCAATTGCTTTATGTCCTTCTGCAGCAAGAGAAATGTCAGTAATTCTGGACTTTTCAGCAACTAACTTTAACTGTTCTTTATCAATAGCCATAGGCACTCCTTTTTTGAGTTTTGTGTAAAGCAAAAAAATTACTTATAACTCATTGTAATTATTTTTATTCATTTAACAACTATTTATGTAACTAATTTTAAAGTTTTCGTAAATCTAATTGAAATTTGAATAATAATAATGTTATCATATCTTTAATACCCTTTTAATTATCACTTTTCTTTTTATATATCACTTTATCTTTAAACAAGTTGTTCACTTGTTTAAAAACTTGTTCCAAGTATAACATTTTAGTTGATTTTGTCAAGTTTTTTATTTACAATATATTTATATTGTCTAAACATAAAATCTAACTTAATAAGGAGCACTTTATGGCAATCAACCCACATATTCCAGCTTATGTTGGGGTATATAACAAACTATATTCAGATATAATAAACGGGGTATATTTAGAAAATGATTTTCTTCCAGGAGAAGAAACTCTAGCGAAAAAATACAATGTCAGCAGAAATACCTTAAGACAAGCCCTAGCTATTTTAAGTGAAGATGGGTTAGTTATTAAAGCGCAAGGTAAAGGCACTATTGTTAAAAAACAAAGAGACCAAACTTTAAATAATAAAATAGTAAATCCTATGATCCATTATTGCTCCGAAAAAATTACAAATACAACTTTTGCTTATAATTTTTCTCCACCCACTGATATAGCTAAAAAAAAGTTGGGTTTAAATGATTGCTGTGTTATTTTAGCTAGCAACAATGTTTATTATGCAGAGAAAATAATAACAGGATATTCTTTTGTTCAAATACCAATAAGTGTTTTTGAATCACTTAATATTAAAACTACTAAAAAAGAACATGTTGAAGAATTAATCAATGAGAAAATATTTTCTGTGGCTAAAAAAAGCACAATAGATGTTAAATTAATAAAAGCAAATGAAATTGAAATACAATTTTTACCTGTAAACTTAGGGTCCTCTTTATTGCTTTGTGAAAGTATATTATACAATACAATTCCCGAGCCTATTGCAAGATGCAAATATTATATCAGGCCAGAATTTTATAATTTACAATTTACAATATCAGAGTACTAATAAAGAGGCGCTTTATATGTAATTACTATCTTTTTTGAACCGTGATTTTCCAAGAAGGGCCAGTTTTAAATTCATAATTATCAAGAATATTTTCTAAATTTCTAGCTAGTTGAAGCTGCAAAGTTTCACTAATCATTAATAACTCTTTTCCTTTTTCTACATGTCCGAAGCTTTGGACAAACGGGATTTTATTAGAATATACAATTTTGTCATCTTTACTTATTGTTACAGTTAAAAAGTCTCCATAACTAACATTAAGATCATAAATCATTTTATAAGGAATATTTGAACAAATTAAACCAAAATGTTTACCAACAGAATCTATCATACCAACAATTTTGTTGTTTTCAACTTTCGGTTGTATATAATCATGAACTACAATCTCATCTAAGCTGTAAAGAGGACCCACTTCTTCATAAGAAATCTTTCCACTAACTAACTTTGCGGCACAATATGCAAAAAGGTCTCTTCCATGGAAAATGCTACAAGGTTTTGTACTTTGTAACCGATTGACAGTTTCATCGATTTCTCTAATTTGATCTATTCCTACATATCTTTTCATGTGACTTAAAGTTCCATTGTCAGGAGTAACTACATAACAACCGTTTGAAAGCTTTGCAACACATGCCTTTCTATTAGTACCAACCCCAGGATCAACAACTGACACAAACACAGTACCTTTAGGCCAGAAATTCATTATGTAAAAAAGCGAAAAAGAGGCTTCATGGGTATCAAAAGGAGGAATATCATGGGTACAATCATATGTTCTAATACTAGGGTCTATCATTGCAATTACTCCATCCATAGTAGACGTTGATATACCTTTTTTAAAATCAGTTAACAATACAATAGTTTTATTCATGTGACCTCCTAAGACTTTAAATACTTTTTACTATTAATATATCATTTATTATCAAAGATTTATTAAACGCTGTAATTATTTTCACTCTAAGAAATAATTTTATGTTCAACTCTACAACATACTTTTTTTGAATTACTAAATTATTAAATCAAACACAACAGATTAATACTTAAAATTGCTAATATTTTAATCTAAGGAATTTGTTTTGTAAACTAGATGGTAAAACTTCTTAGTAGCCTTAACGACAATTTTCCAATCTTTTGTTTATATATACAAAAAACGAAAACTCTCCAACATTTAACCTAAGTAATATAAGGTTAAAGGCTTGAGTTACTAAGCTATTTATTAATCCCTAATTGAAGAAGACAATTATAAACTGAGTTCTTTTGTATTAAGTTTTAAAATACCAACCCACCCGGCAATGAAAAAATCTGCAACTTGTTCTGAATATCTAATAGCATCGTTTCTATCCATATCAAACTTTATAATATCTAACAAATCACCTACTAAATTATAAAATGCTGCTTTTACAAGATGACTATCTGGCTCAAAATATTCAATTTCTGCTTTATCTAGCAATTGTAAAAAAACATTAAATACTTCAACTTTTTTTTCTACTATCGTATCTACATATTTTTTATAATTAATATGTTCACAACTTAAAGTTAATTTCCATGCAACCATATCTGCATAAATATAATCAATAAATAAGTCTATACCTTCATAATGAAGAGTTTTTAATTGTTTAAAAACAGTAACAATATCAACACTATCAATCGATGTTATAGCTTTAATATATTGTTCATAACATTCTCTTGGTAAATCCCCTATTGAAGCTTTATACAACATTTTTTTATTAGTAAAATAGCCATAAATTGCACCTATGGAAACATTAGCATCATCAGCAATATCTCTAATATTGGCTTTCTTATAACCGTGTTCTAGAAATTTTTTCCGTGCAACCTCAATAATCAATTTTTTTGTGTTCACTTTATTTTCCTCTTTTCTTTATATACTATTGTATCTTTTTTACATGTTATGTCAATAATGCTACAGTTGTGCAACTTTATGAAAAAAATAAAAAAAGATTTATTTTCACCATATTTTCAGAAAACAAATAAAAATTATGTTATAATAAAAAAAATCAAAGGATTAAACAATGAAAAGAACTTTCTTAATAATATTTGCATTAATTTTATCAACCAATATTTTTGCTCAAGGAGCTAAAATGACCCAAATAGAAATTAACAACCTTTTTGGAAAAGAAGTTTCTTTTAAACCATCAGGTTATTATAGTGGTAAACTTGTGCTTGATAGTTATAACGAATTGCCTATTGTTTTTGAATTTAAAGAGGATAAAATATATTTTTCTTCTCCAAGTCAAAATGCTTTTGATTTAGAGATATCATATAAATTAGAAAACAATTCCTACATTACTATAACAGCTCCACAATTTGGATTTTCACTTAAGGGAACAATTAGTA
>CAZHNE010000113.1:0-2448 GCA_964533775.1 uncultured Spirochaetaceae bacterium
TTGTGTTTTTTCCAATTCTAATTATCCTAGGAGCATTCTTACCGCTCTTTAAACGGTAGTCCTCCTTTAATATATTTTTCTTCAATTCTTATGCACTTTTATTGAAGAAAGCCACATTTACCCCCTATTCTTTAAGCGTAGGGGGTTTTCTTTTAACCCTATTTTTTGATAAGGTAAAACGACTCTTATAAAGTCATAATGTCAAACTATACCTTATAGTTAATCTTAGGAGATTTTATGTCTGAGAAATTTATCTCTGGTGCTGTTTACGGCCCAAGTGAAAAGCCCCCACTCGGCGAATGGGTTTTTTTAAGCATTCAACACGTATTTGCTATGTTTGGAGCAACCATTTTAGTCCCCATTTTGACAGGACTTAGCCCAAGCACTGCCCTTTTTAGTGCAGGAACAGGAACTTTAATTTATATAGTTATAACAAAAGCTAAAGTTCCAGCTTTTTTAGGAAGTTCTTTTGCTTTTATCCCTCCATTAATTATGGTCTCCGCAACTTATGGACTACCATATGCTTTAGGTGGTGCTTTTTGTGCAGGTATTTTCTATTCTATTATTGCTGGAATTATTAAAGTAGCTGGACATAAATGGCTAGACAGAGCTCTTCCACCAGTTGTTATAGGGTCAGTAATTATTGTAATTGGTTTAAACTTAGCTCCAACTGCGATGAGCATGGCTATGAATGATGCTGGGGGTAACTATAGCATGATATATTTATCTATAGCGACATTTACTCTCTCAGTTACTATTATAGCAAACATATTCTTTAAACGCTTTTGGGCATTGATTCCAATACTAATTGGCTTGTTCTCTGGTTATATGTTTACATTAATAATGGGCTTTTTCATCCCTTCTTATAATATAATTGACTTTTCTACAGTAAATAATGCAGCCTGGATAACATTCCCTACATTTGCATTTCCTAAATTCAATATAATAGCTATTTTAACATTTATTATTGTTTCGTTAGCTACTATTTGTGAACACTTAGGTGATATTCTTGTGTTGAGCAATGTTGTTGAAGAAAACTTTTATGAAGATCCTGGTCTTCACAAAACTTTACTTGGAGACGGTATTGCAACAGCTTGGGCATCTCTTTGGGGTGGTCCACCAAATACTACATATGGTGAAAACATTGGTGTTCTAGCTATTACTAGAGTTTATAGTGTTTGGGTAATCGGAGGTGCTGCTGTACTAGCAACCTTACTATCTTTCTTTGGTAAATTCGGTGCACTAATTCAAACAATTCCGACCCCTGTTTTAGGAGGAATTTCAATGTTATTGTTTGGAATTATTGCTTCAAGTGGACTTAGAACTTTAGTTGAAAGCGGTGTTGATTATAAAGATAAGAGAAACTTAACTATTAGTAGTGTTATATTAGTAATCGGAATTGGTGGCGGAATGGTTTCTTTCCAAATTGGAGAAAACCTTTCTTTTGCTTTGGGTGGAGTTGCTTTAGCTACTCTAATTGGTATTATATTAAACCTTGTAATCCCAGAACCAGATTCAGAGGAAGATGTAAAATACATTTAATTTATAACCTTTTAACAAGAGCTCAATTAACTTTGAGCTCTTTTTTCTCTTTAACAAATTTTAAAAACAATATATCTTAAATATATGTATAAATATAACACAATAGATAGTGATGAAAAACTAAAGCAATATATAGAATATTTAAAGAAAAATAACTTATTAAGCATAGGGATGGACTTTGAAGGTGAATTTAACCTTCACATTTACGGAGAGCATTTATGCTTAATACAAATATTTGACACAGAAGAGTTTCATATTATTGATCCTTTTAAAGTTAGTGCTCAAAGCATTAAAGAATTTTTAGAAGATAAGAAAATTGAAAAAATAATGTTTAGCTGTGATAGCGATGCTGCTCTTATAAAAAAGCAGTTTGAAATTAATCTGAAAAATATTTTTGATGTCAGGATAATTGCATTAGAGCTTGGATTTGAAAAAGGCTATAGCGCAACTGTTGAAAAGTATTTAGACATAGACATTGGAAGCAAAGCTTCTAAAAAGAAAAATCAAATGACAAACTGGTTAAAAAGACCTTTAACAGATAAACAAATTCAATATGCTCTTGAAGATGTTGCATACTTACACGATTTAAAAAGAGTTTTAGTCAATATTGCTGAGGAAGAAAAAGTCCTTGACTCAGCAATGAAAAAAATGAAAACAGCAGGCAAAATAACTAAGTTACCAAAACCAGGATGGACTAAAGTCACAAACTGGAAGAGATTAAACAAAAAGGATAAAATATTTTTAAAACATTTCTTTATTGCACGAGACATTGTAGCGAAAAAGTTTAACGTTCCAGCTGTAAGAATTCTCGAAAAAAGAAAACTTGTTGATTTATTAAAGTGTTATGAAGATGATGTGAAACTTAAAAAGACAATTAAAAATAGGAATTATAAATTTGAGAGAGTA
>CAZHNE010000113.1:2548-6051 GCA_964533775.1 uncultured Spirochaetaceae bacterium
TCTTGGCACATTGAAGTTTTTCCAAAAGGATCTAATCTGCCCATTAAATTATGATTATTTTTAATATCCTCATCAGTTAAATTAATACCTTCTTTTTTCGCAATAAGCTGAACTTCTTTAGCTACTTTATAACAAAGGGATGTTACATCTTCACTTTGAAAAACCCCATACCCCGCTCTTAAAATAGAGGAAATAGTGTTATAAACAATGTTTAGCATAAACTTATTCCATAAATCATGTTTAATATCTTCTGGTATTAAATAGTTTATTTTAGCTTCTTTAAACAAATTTTCAACAGCTAATACTTCTTTGGTTTTGGTATCATCTTCACTGCCAAATACTACCTTACCTTCACTAGTATAAATAATTTCTTGTTTTAAATTTTCGCTACTTAAACCAACAGCAAAACTGTAAAGAACTTTTGAGTTAGGGAACGTTTCTTTTAAAATTCTCTCTGAAACTATTCCGTTTAAAAGGGAGAGAATAATAGTGTTTTCATCAACCACATCTCTAATGTCATCAATTACTCTTAATAAATGATTATTCTTTGTTGCGATAATTAAAAGCTGTGGTGTTTTAGCCTTATCACTTGAAACAAAATTATAGAACTTTCTTTCTCCATTAATTATTACACCATTTTTATCATACCTATCTTTTCTTTCTCCATTTACTATTACTTCAAAAGAATCTACAACCTTCGATATCTTATCTCCATAAAGAGCTCCAACTGCCCCAAATCCAATTAAACTTACTTTATTTATAGTCATAAATTATCCTCCATAAATTATCCTCTCAAATGAGAGGATAGTTTGTATCTTATTTAGCTTCTTTCTTTTTCTTATATGGCGTACCACCTAATGGCAGCTCTTTTCTAAATATTCCGTCATGTTTGTAATAAGCCATTTGACAGGCGGCTGCTGTAGCTATAGTGCTCAACTCGCCTATCCCTTTTGCTCCATATGAATTAGGAGTCTTGCCTGGTCCTGTTACAAATTTCAATTCTATTTCAGGAACATCAATACTTCTAAGTAAACCAAGAGTGCCATATTTAACTTTTAAATATCCTCCTTCTGTAGGGAAATCTTCTGTTAAACCATAGCCTAGTCCCATTACAACACCCCCCTCAACCTGTCCTTCTAAAGTGGTTAAGTTAACAGGAGTTCCAACATCACATATAGCATATACTTTTTTTAATTTACCATTATCATCAAGCTCTACTAACTGTGTCGCATAACTGTAGGAAAGGTGACTAACTGGATTTTTCTTAGTGCTTGCAAGCGTATCTGAATAAAAAGTAAAGTCTCCAACGTACTCTTGGCCTTCTAATTCTTTTAAACTACTACTTTTTAATGCATCTTTAAGCTGCAGAGCTGCCCTTTTTATGGCTTCCCCAGTAAAAGCTGTTTGCCTGCTAGCAGTACTGCACCCAGAATTAGGAGTTCGTTTTGTATTAGGAGGTTCAACTAATATTTGCTCTTCTTTTAAATTACAAGTTTCACCTAGCATTTGCATTGCCATAGTTGCAATACCTTGCCCCATACAAGCCGCGCTAGTTCTAATATGTACAACACCATCTTCTACTGACAATATACATCTACCAGAATCAACAAACCCAACCCCTATGCCAGAGTTTTTAAATGAATTTGCAAAACCTATTTTAGGGTTACTGTAATAAATTTCTCTAGCTGCATCCATACATTCTACAATACCACAGTCGTCTGATGCTATTTGTCCGTTTGGAATAGTATCTCCAACACGTAAAGCATTTTTATATTTAAATTCAAAAGGATCCATATTAACTTTTTGGGCTAATAAATTTAAATTAGATTCAATTGCAAAACAACTTTGAGTTACACCAAACCCTCTAAATGCACCAGAAGGTACATTATTTGTGTAAACAGCTTTACCAATTACCTCAACATTTTGATAATTATAAGGGCCCGATGCGTGAGTACAAGCTCTTTGTAACACAGGGCCACCGAGAGAAGCATAAGCTCCTGTATTAGATATAATTTTAGCTTTCATAGCTGTTATTATTCCATTTTCATCACAAGCTGAAGTTATATCTATTTCCATTGGGTGGCGTTTAGGATGGACTGCTAAGCTCTCTTGTCTTGAAAGACGAAGCTTTACAGGTCTTTGTGTTAAATAAGCCATTAATGCAGCATGATGCTGGACACTCATATCTTCCTTACCACCAAATGCACCGCCAACTAAAGCAGCCTCAACTTCTACATCGTCTAATGGTAACTTAAGCATTCGTGCAACTTCTTTTTGATCATCATAAATAGATTGGGAAGAAGTGTATAATTTAACACCTTTACCTTGAGGGAAAGCTACAGCACACTCAACTTCCATAAAAGCATGTTCTGTATAAGGAGTTTTATAAACTTCTCTTACTATGTGAGCACTGTTTTTTAAAGCTTCTTCTACATCACCTCGTTTTATGTGTTCTACTTGGAGAACATTTCCATTTTCATGAATTTTTGGAGCATCATCCTTCATTGCTTCATGAACGTCTAATACTGGAGTTAATTCCTCATATTCAACATCAATAAGTGCTAGGATTTCATCTACTGCATCAATATCTGATGAGGCTACAACAGCAATTGCATCACCAATGTATCTAGTTATTTCGCCTTCAGGAATAATTACGTCCCAGTCATGAATTAAATGACCTAACTTGTTTTCAGGGACATCTTTTGCTAAAGCAATTTTAACACAGCGAGGATGTTCTTCAGCTTTAGAAACATCTAGTTTTACAACTCTTGCCCTTGGGTAAGCACTTCGTAATACTTTTACATAAAGCATTCCATCAATTTCAATATCATCGGCAAAAACTCCTCTTCCTAAAGCTTTATCTAAAGCATCAGGGCGAGTAAACCTTTCACCTATTTTAGGTTGTTCATTATTATGAGTTGGAATTTCAATATTTTCTCTAAAATAACGTGCAGCGTCTAAGATAGCTTGTTCGATTTTCACATAACCTGTGCATCTACAAATATTACCTCTTATTGCTTTTTTAACTTCTAAAGGTGTAGGATTATTGTTTTTATCTAATAAAGCCTTAGCTGCTAATATCATACCTGGAGTACAGAATCCACATTGAACTGCCCCTGCATTTGCAAAGCAGAACCCATAGACATCTTCTTCTCTTTTACTTAACCCCTCAATTGTTGTTATATTTTTTCCATCGAGCTTAGAGGTTTTAACTAAGCATGCTTTTACTGCCCTGTTATCAATTACAACAGTACAAGTTCCACAAGCACCCTCACTACATCCATCTTTAGTTCCATATAGATTAAGATTCTCTCTCAAGAATCTTAATAGCGACTTATCTATATCCGTCTTTATTAATTTACCATTAACGCTGAAACTATACACAGCGTTCCTCCTAGGAATACACAATGTGTTTATAATCTGCGTGTCGCTTAGTTTAACAGGGGTTAAATCTGTGATACAACGCTAGGCCCATTTTCCCACATCTAATAAGCACTTGTCAA
>CAZHNE010000114.1:0-1840 GCA_964533775.1 uncultured Spirochaetaceae bacterium
GATGCTATTGGTATAGGATCAGCTTTTGCTAGAGTAAAGCAACACAATTGGAGTGCTTATCTTTCTTCTATAAAAAGAGAATATTCTACTTCTCTCTTAAAGTCAGATTATTATCTAATTAAAGAAAGACAGATGGAATATAAAGAAATGGAGATTACCTCTATTAACTACCACGGTAAAGACACAATTATAATAGAGCTTAATAAAGACTTTAGATGTGAAGCTGGAGAGTTTGCTTTTTTATGGTTACCAGGTGTTGGAGAAAAACCATTTACATTAGCAAGTGATGAGCCAGCAACATTTGTGATAAAAAGACGAGGCGAGTTTACTAATGCTTTATGGGATCTCAAAGTAGGTGATACTATATATGTTAGAGGTATGTACGGTAAGGAACTTGTAAATAGAGAAAGTAAAAATGCTCTTCTAATTGCTGGCGGCACAGGGGTTGCTGTATTACCTGCTCTCTGCAGACAATTAAAAAAACAAGGAACATCTCTTAGAATATTGGTAGGAACAAGTGAAGAGAGAGAAAAGGACGCTCTCTTAGAATATGCCCTCTCTCCTATGGGAGAGTTTAAATGTGTTTACGACGAAGGTGTTGTAGCTAGAGTTTTAAATGAATTAGATACTATCTCTATACTTGAGGATACAAATGCATATTTAATAGGACCTGAAATCTTCATGGCAACAGCTGCAGACAAACTTATTAAAAGAGGCTTTGGGAAAGAAAACATATACCTTTCAATGGAAAAAGACACTCGCTGTGGAGTTGGAATGTGTGGAGAGTGTGTTTGTGGAGAATTGTTGACATGTCAAAGTGGAACATTTGTAAAATATGAATATTTAGAAGAGTTTGAAAGAGAAACAATAAAGAGGTAATTATGGTTGATCCCCATGTTCATTTAAGAGATTGGAACGATTCACATAAAGAAACGATATATCATGGGCTTCAAGTTGCTTATAGTTGTGGGATAAAAGAAGTATTTGATATGCCAAATACAAACCCTCCACTAACAAGTAGAGAAGCTATTTTAGATAGGCTTTCTTTAGCTAATGAAGAGATTAAAAAGCTAAAGAAAAAAGATATTACATATCGCGTATATGCAGGTCTTACTAAAAACAAAAAACAAATAGCTGAAGTTGTAAGAACTTATAATGAACTGTTTCCTTTAGTAATTGGACTTAAACTATTTGCAGGCCATTCTACTGGTGGAATGGGAATAATTAGTGAAAAAGATCAAACTGAGGTTTTTAAAACATTAATTGAAGAAGGATACGAAGGTGTTTTAGCTATTCACTGTGAAAAAGAAAGCCTTTTAGATAATTCAAAGTTTGATATTAAAGATTTTAAAACACAAAGTATAGCAAGATGTAAAAAGGCAGAAGTAGAAAGCATAAAGGATATGTTAAATATTGCCCTAAAAGTTAATTTTAAAGGAACCCTCCATATTGCACATCTAAGTACAAAAGAAGGACTAGAAATAATTAAAAAAGCAAAGGCAAAATCTTATCCTTTTAAAATAGCTTGTGCTGTTACACCTCACCACGCTCTATTAAATAAAAATGCTGCAGATAGTAATTCTTTAGCTAAAATGAATCCTCCATTAAGGGATGAAGAAGATAAATTAGCTCTTTTCAATGCCTTAAAAGATGGTGATGTTGACTTTATTGAAAGCGATCATGCTCCTCATACTATTGAAGATAAGATGCAAGGCGCTAGTGGAGTTCCTGGATTTTCAGGTACACTTCTTTTAATAAAGGCTTTAGTTGATAGTGGTGTTAGTAAAGAAAGAATGGAAGATTTAATGGGTAGGAATGTTTATAGGATATTTAATTTAAA
>CAZHNE010000114.1:1940-3488 GCA_964533775.1 uncultured Spirochaetaceae bacterium
TATAGTTGAAGGAGTAATTAATGGTTGAAGTTAAAAAACATTCTGCACGTCATTTGGAAATTAAATTTGTTTTACCTTTTGATCCAAAAAAAGTAATAAGGAAAGATATCTCCTATTATATTTTTACTCCTGAAGAACTGAATGTTAATGAGTCAAATATATCATTAGAATCTATGATGCATAAGTTTAGAACGTATGGTAGGTACGCATCTCCTGAACTGACTTTAAAAGAATTAATAGACAAAGATAATAGAGTAAGCCCTCTTACCAAACTAAGAGAATATGTAGAAACTTTAGTTAGCGGCGAAGAGTTAGATGTAAGTGACGTTGAGTTCACACACGAAGCTCAAGCTGTTGTTAACTCTTTGCGCCACCAGTTAAAATATTTCCAAAGTGAAAGCTTTTGGCTGATAAGAACAAAAGATATTGACGAATTCAAAGCGTTAGCAAAATCTTGGAAGAAAAAGAGAAGGATATTAGAGCAAATATTTACTTTTATGATTGACGATTTAGAAAAGACAGATATTGAAAATAAAATGTTTGTTACTGCTCTTTATTGGGCTGATGAAGCTAGTAGCTTAACAAGTGAACAATATGCTGGAGAGCTATTGTCCTTATGCTGCACTTCTTCTGAATTATCTGATGTTACCTCAATTTTAGAAAAAATAGTTGATCACGAAGTAAGAAGAAGACGAAAAATGGGGTATGTAGATAATACTGATGTTGAAAAATTATCATACCGTAGAGAAGTTTTAAGAAGATGGAGTAGGAGTGTATTACGTTTAGACCCTATTGTTTCTAAATCCCCTCAAAGAATAACTGAAGCTGTTGCAATAATAGCAGCATCTTTAGCAATGGCTTTTACACTAATAGCTACTTTCTTTGCTGAAAGTTACTTTACAAACAGAAGGGTTAGATGGGAATTCCTTCTTATAATCATTTACGTATTTAAAGATAGAATTAAAGACGGTGTAAAAAGAATTTTCTCTAAAGTACAGCCAAGATTAATAGCTGATAAAATATTTATATATAAAACACCTAGAACAGGTGAAAAGGTTTGTTCAAGCAGAAACTATTTATCTTACTTAGATGAGAAAAAGGTTGATAAAAAAGTAAGACAGATTCGAAGAGAAGATAGCTCAAATCCATTTTATAAAATGCTAAGTGAAGAGAACATTGTTCAGTTTTCACATTATCTAAAAATTTACCCTTTAAATAAAAATAAATATGCAAGCAAAATACCTTGGATGAGCAGCTTTGCATTAGTTGACCATATTAGAATGGATGACTGGTTTAAAGAGCTTGTAGATAAATATGTTGATGTTGAAAATGCTAACGAATCTGTAAATAGTGTTTACCATCTTCATTTAGTCATTGAAGATAAATTTAGTAAAAAACAAAGCAAGTATTACCATTATTTAATTGTAATTGATCATACTGGAATATTGAATGTAAAAGAGTTTAGTAAAGATACAATTCCAGTTATTCCTACTGTTTATGAACTTTCTAAACAATTAGAAGAAAGAAGAGTAAGGAATACGAAAAAGC
>CAZHNE010000114.1:3588-5925 GCA_964533775.1 uncultured Spirochaetaceae bacterium
TAGCTCTAAAGAAAAAGATCAAGAAAAACATTCTACATAAAATACCTAAGGTTGAAACTAAATAACCTTTATAATATATTATATTTATATCCAGGTAATAAATTATCAAATTTGATTATCTCGAATCTATTTATTTTGAAAGGGAGGAATATAGATGTCAGATGACAGTGGCATTCCATTGCCTGATAATTTTAACAACATAATATTAGTTTTCTCCTTGAATTATAAATAAGTATAATTTTGTACTTTGAGAGGAAACTTCTTGGAGGACAATAATGATTACATTGAGAAATAATATTGTATCACGAATTCCAGGTGATACTCCAGAGAAATCAGACTACGTTTGGGTTGATGCAAGAAATATCAACAGAGATGATATACTCATACTTGAAGAAAAATACTCTATTGATAGTGAACTTCTTGCAGATATAATGGACCCAGATGAACAAGCCCGTATTGAAAAAGAAGAAGATTACACAGCTTTGATTGTTCGCTTACCAGCAAAAGATGATGATTGTGAAGGCGTTAATCAGTATGCAATTCCATTAGGAATAGTTTTATATAAAAATATGGTAATAACAATTTGTCAAAGTGATTCAGTTGTACTTGAAGACTTTGCGAAAAAAAGATTTAGGCAATATCCTGTTGAAACTAAGGAAGGTTTTGTAATTTCTATAATGGAGAGAGCTGCTTTAGTTTACATCAGACTTTTAAAATATATCCACAGGCAAAAAAATCAAGTAGAAGAAAAACTAAGTGGCATTGTTATGAATAAAGAATTGCTTCAATTGATGCAAATTCAAAAAAGTCTAGTTTTCTTTAAAACAAGTTTAACAACAAATGAATTACTGTTAGAAAAATTGCAAAAGTCTCCATATTTTGTTCTTACAACAGAAGAAGAAAAAGAATTTTTAGAAGATACAATTGTTGATAATAAACAAGCTATATCTATGGCTAATATATATTCAGATTTATTACGCGGAACAATGGAAGTTTTTGGATCTGTTATTAGTAACAATATGAACATTATAATGAGACGATTAACTGTTATTTCAATTGCCCTAATGTTTCCAACCTTTATAACAAGTTTTTACGGAATGAACGTTGATTTACCATTTTCTAGAGTCTCAATAGTGTGGGCAATCCTTTTGTTTGCTTGTATATTTTCTGCTTTAATAGGGGCTGTAATTATCTCTGATAAGCGGAGTAACAATGTTGTAAAAAGAGCTAATTCACTAGAGGAAAAGAAAATAAAGAGACGAAATAAGAGAAGAAAAAAATAGTCTTAACTATTAAGAACCTGCTATATGAACTTTTTAAGTTTTATAAAACTTCTATTTCTTTTCTCCAATCATTTGATAATGAGTTTTTCGATAGTAAGATGGGGAAAACCCTGTGTTATCTTTAAAACTTTTTGAAAAATGAAATTGGCTATTATAATTAAGTTTAGCAGCAATTTCTTTAATGCTTAAACTAGTAGTAGCTAAAAGAGATCTAGAAGCTTCTAATTTGAGCATTGAGAAGTATTTTATAGGAGGATAACTCATCTTTTGGCAAAATAATCTGTTAAAATAAATAGGATTAAGAGATACATAACTTGCTAACTCGTTCAAGCTAATATTTTCAAATAGATGAAGCCTCATATATTTTAATGCTTTTTCCACAGCTATGTTAATACTTTCCTCCTCCTCAAAGTCTTGGTTTAAGCTATAAAGAAATCCTAATAACTTGTGGCAGCTAGAGAGCCGTAAGTTAATGTTTTTGCTCATACCATTGTCTTTTATCCATTCAAAGAAAAACCTTTTATTTTCAGTTAGGGTTATAGGGCCTGCTTTATCTAATCTATCGATTAACTCTCTATCAGATTCGTCAAACTCCATAAGAACTGCGTAATAAGAAATAAAAGAGTTTTTATCAGCAGTAATCTTATGTGGAACAATATCGGATGTTACAAACAACTGATTTTCTCTAATACTGTATTTACTCTTATTTGTTAAAAAAGTTCCTTCTCCTTCAAGAAAGTAATGAACTTCAAACTGATTTTTTTTATGAGAATGCAGCCTTTGATGCCAAGCTAACTCTTCTTCCTCATGAAGTTGTAAAACAAATACACAATCTAAAATATCCATAAGTTAATAATATATATGAAAAGTGAAAGTGTCTACAAATAAATATATATTTGTAAAACCAGATTTCATTTCTAAAACTAGTAAGATTTTCTAAGTGAATATACAATACTTAATGTTCATAAGTTAATATTATGTATGTAAAATAAGTTTTTTCCATGTTTTTATCATTAATTTCGTGCTTAAATTAAAGTAAGAAAAACATTAGGAG
>CAZHNE010000115.1:0-2976 GCA_964533775.1 uncultured Spirochaetaceae bacterium
TGTTATTTGTTGCCTTTGTCTTTCTTTTCACTAAATGAGTGAGTAATGCGGTCAATAATAACTGCAAGGAATACAATTGAAATACCAGCTTCAAAGCCTTTACCAACTTCAATTCTTCCAATAGCTAGTAGAACTTCCATTCCCAAGCCTTTAGCACCAATCATTGAACCAATAACTACCATTGAAAGAGCCATCATTGTAGTTTGGTTAATACCAACCATAATAGAAGGTTTTGCTAATGGGAGCTGAACATCAAATAAGATTTGTCTCTTTGTTGCACCAAATGCTTTTGCTGCTTCAACTGCTTCTACATCAACTTCTCTAATTCCTACGTTTGTAAGTCTAATTACAGGAGGAACTGCATAGATAATTGTTGCAAACATTGAAGGCACTTTTCCCATACCGAAAAACATTAAGGCAGGAATTAAGTATACAAAGGAAGGCATCGTCTGCATTCCATCTAGCAGTGGCTTCATTATGCCCTCAGCTTTATCATTTCTTGCCATGAGAATTCCCAATGGAAGACCAACAATAAGAGCGAGAACAACAGAAGATAAAACAAGAGCAAGAGTCATCATAGCTAAATCCCAATATTGGAATGCTCCAACTATGAACATTAGTATCATAAATACTATTCCCGTTCTTAAGCTACCTACTAACTTCCAGCCGGCTAATCCTATTAATAGGATGATTACAAACCAAGGAACAAACAGCAATACTTGTTCAAAAGCCATCACAACTTTGAGGATAATAAAACCAATAAAGTCAAACAATCCTTGCAAGTTCAATAGTAACCAATCCATTATTTTATCGACATATTTTGCCATAGGCAAATTAATAAATTCTGGAAATTTAATCATCTTGTCCTCCATTTGTAGAAATTGAGTCGAAAATCGTATCACTCGAAATTCTTCCTAATAGCCTATTGTTTTCATCCACAACAGGAATTGGATAGGGGTTTTGAGGAGCAACTGCAAAAAGATCTTCAATTAAAACATCTGGATGAACTGATTCTACAGCTTCAATAGATGAAGAAGGAATCCTCTTTGGAACATCATCACTTTCTAATAATCTCTTAAGTTCTCTTGCTGTAATAACACCAACGAGTTTACGTTGTCTGTCCACAACATATCCCATGCGTTTGTTTCTTCGACGCATAAGAGTAAGAGCTGTTTTTGGACCTTCCCATGAATAAGTTACTACTGGTATATCACTCATGATACTTCCTGCAGTTAATACTTTTGCAGGAGATGCATCTTGCACAAATTGTTGTACATATTCATCTTCTGGATTTGTAATAATATCTTCTGGGGTTCCAATTTGTGCTATTTCACCATTTCTTAATATAGCTATTCTATCTCCAAGCTTAAGAGCTTCATGCAAGTCGTGTGTAACAAAAACAATTGTTTTTTGCAGCTTCGATTGAAGCTCAACTAATTCATCTTGCATTTGGCGTCTTATTAAAGGATCAAGTCCACTAAAAGGTTCATCCATTAGCAGTATATCAGGATCATTAGCTAAAGCTCTTGCAAGACCTACTCTCTGCTGCATTCCACCAGAAAGGCTGGTTGGGTAGTAATCCTCCCAACCTTTAAGCCCTACTGTCTCAAGTACTTCAGATGCTTTTTTAAAACGCTCTTCTTTACTTAATCCACGAATCTTTAATCCGTATGATGCATTTTCAAGTACGGTCATATGAGGAAGAAGACCATAGCTTTGGAATACCATTCCAAAAGTTTTTCTTCTAAATTGTAACATTTGTTCAGAATTCATTTTAGTAATATCTTTACCATTAATTACAATTGATCCTCTTGTTGATTTTACAAGACGAATTAAAGCTCTAACTAAGGTTGATTTTCCACTGCCAGAGAGTCCCATTAAAATATAGAACTCCCCTTTGTTAATCTCTAAGTTGATATTTCGCATACCAACAATATTACCAGTCTTTTTTTGAATTTCTTCTTTACTTTCATTATGTATTTTATCTTGGAAAACTTTTTTTGAATCTTTCCCATACACTTTCCATAAATCTCTAACAACAATTTGAGGCTGTTGTTCTTCATTATTAATATCTTCTACCTTACTTTCTGTCATAGATAACCTCTTTATAGCTCCCCTAAAGCTTTTTTAACTTTAGAAGCAACATCTGCGGAAACCCATTTTGTCCAAACATCTTCTTTATTTTGTAAGAACCAAATAGCAGTTTCTTGTGTTGTCCATTTATTTTCGTCCATTACTTTTAGGAATTCATTGTTTTCTGCAACAGTAGTTGTATAAGCTTTTAAAATCTCAATAACATCTGGAGCTCTTTCAATAAGTGTCTCATGTACGAGTACATTTACAAGAGCTGCAGGCCATTCACTACCTTTTAAACGGACCATATCAAGACGTCCGAGAATAGCTGTTGGTTCCCAATAGTATCCAACCCAAGGTTCATTTCTTGTATAAGCACTTACCATAGTTGCTGCAATTGGTGCAACACTTCCTACAACCGCAAGGTTAAATGTTTCGCCTAAATTATTTTCTTCAAAAATTTCTTCAGATAGTTTCATTTGAGACCATCCTGCTACTCCACCGTAGATTTGACCTTTTGAAGGATCTTCTGGGTCTTTGAAAAGGTGTGCATATTTAGGAAGATCAGATACGTGTTTCAAGTCTGGTGCTAATGCATTAGGACCTTCTACTAAGTAGCGAGGCACATACCAACCTTGTGGTGCGTCTGGCATATTCATACCAAGATCAACAATTTTACCGGAATCAATACCTTTTTTATAAACTTCAGGGAAGTTGTTATGCCAAGATTCCATATCTACATCAACATCACCTTGTGATAGTCCATTTAAAATTGGAAGAGTGTCACCAGAAATATATTCTACTTTGTAACCTTCTAAGCCATTTTCAATAATGAAAGCCATAATTCTGTTATGAACTTGAACTGAATCCCAAGATACATCTCCGAATGTAATTGTTTCAACA
>CAZHNE010000115.1:3076-5900 GCA_964533775.1 uncultured Spirochaetaceae bacterium
ATTATTAATAATTATGGTTTTAAAGCCACTGGTAGTTGTATTGATTTTCTATTAAGAAAATATGTTGAATCTTAAATAACTTTTAAGCAGAAGATTTCTATTTACTACCAAATCTACTATTTTTGATTGACAATTAGATATGCAGCATAAGCCGTTTTAGGTTGCATATCGAAAGCACTTTAAAAAGATATACTAATTTTTTATCAGTGTAAACCCCTGTATAATTCTCATAAAGCATATATAAGTTACACATTTACATCATTAATACATCATTAATCAAAAAATCATGAGGTTATTGTATCACATTATTTAAGTATAATAAACACTTCAACAGAAATTTTAGGGTTTATGAAATTAAAAAGCTATATTTTTTTAGTTAAAAAGTTAATTTACTAATTTAGATTAACTAAAAATGAACATGGCAAAAGCCATGTTCATTGTTGTTGTTTTTATTAAAAATTATTGTTTCGATTTCTAGTTTATTTTATTAAAACTGCTCTAATTCGTCTAACTCCAGCTGAAGAGGATTGTTCTTTTTTAATTTTAAACGTACCCATTTCACTAGTATTAGCAACGTGAGGACCACCACAAACTTCTTTAGAAAAATCTCCAATTGTATAAACCTTAACTTGTTCGCCGTACTTGCTGCCAAAGAAAGCTATAGCACCTTTCTCTTTTGCTTCTTCAACAGTCATAGTCTCATAACTAATATCTTGGTTCTTTTGAATTTCTGCATTTACAAGGTCTTCAACTTTATTTAAATCTTCTTTACTTACTTTTTCAGGATGTGTAAAGTCAAATCGAAGTCTGTCTACTGTTATGTTTGAACCTTTTTGCTCAACGTGATTACCTAAGACAGTTCTAAGAGCTTGGTGAAGCATATGAGTTGCAGTATGTAAAGCAGTTGTCTTTTCACCGTGATCAGCTAAGCCACCTTTAAACTGTTGCTCTGCACCACTTCTACTTTTTTTCTGATGATTTTCAAAAGCTTTTTCAAAGCCAGCAACATCAACACTTAAACCATTCTCACTAGCTAACTCTTGTGTTAATTCAATTGGGAATCCATATGTATCATATAACTTAAAAGCTAGTCTGCCTGGAATCATTTTAGCTTTACCTTTAAGGATGTTTGGAATCATTTTTAAAAATTCTTTTTCTCCTTTTTGTAATGTTCTGCTAAACTTAGTTTCTTCTTGTTCTAACTCTGTATATATAAAATCTTTATTATCAGACAACTCAGGATAAGCTTCTTTATATAATTCAACAACTATTTTTGCTAAACCACTTAAAAAAGCTCCTTCGATGTTTAATTTTCTTCCATGCCTAATAGCACGTCTTATTAATCTTCTTAAAATATAGCCTTGACCTACATTAGATGGAGCAACACCTCTTTGGTCCCCAAGGATAAAACAACTTGTTCTAATATGGTCAGCTAAAATTCTGATAGACATATCAGTTTCTTCACTATCACCATATTTCACATTTGTAAGAGCTTCTATTCCAGAAATGATAGGAGTGAACACTTCTGTTTCATAAACGTTTTTCTTGCCTTGAAGAATAGCTACAGTTCTTTCAATACCCATACCAGTATCTACACACTTTCTATCCATTTCAGCATACGTTCCGTCTTCAAGTTTATTATACTCCATGAAAACATCATTCCAGATTTCAAAATATTTACCACAAGAACAACCTGGAATACACTCATCACTACACTTTTGGCGACCTGTATCTATAAACATCTCGGTATCAGGTCCACAAGGGCCAGTTTCACCAGCTGGGCCCCACCAGTTATCCTCTCTAGGTAAGAAATAAATTCTTTCATCAGGAATACCGTGTGCTCTCCATTGTTCTGCGGACTCTTCATCCTTAGCTACTAGTTCGTCTCCAGCAAAAACTGTTACTGATAACTTATCTACATCTATGTTTAAAACTTTTGTTAAAAACTCGAAACTAAAATCAATAGCTTCTTTTTTAAAGTAGCTACCTAAAGACCAGTTTCCGAGCATTTCAAAAAATGTTAAGTGGTGAGGATCCCCAACCACATCTATATCTCCAGTTCTAATACACTTTTGAAAGTTACAAATCTTATCACCTGAAGGATGTTTTTCCCCTAAGATATAAGGGACTAAAGGATGCATTCCAGCAGTAGTAAATAATACTGTTGGATCATTTTCTGGTATCAAAGATGCACCACTTATTTGCTTATGATCTTTGGATACGAAGAAATCAATAAATTTTTTTCTTAATTCGTTTGCTGTTAGTTGTTTTTCCATACTCTTGATAGTAAATTTTGTACAATTTTTAGTCAAGATTCTTCTTAATTTTTTAATCAATAAACATTTATTATATGGAGTTTATCCCTATTAAAACAATTTAAGTTGAACTATTTCTTCTTTACTTAGCTTTTTATCACCTTGTTCGCTTTTATCTCCATTTACAGCTTTAGGTAAATCGCTTGGGAATCTAATAACTTTAGCTCCTTTCTCAATCAAGAGTTTCGGCCAAGTTATACTTTTGTCTCTTTTTAAAGCGCTAAAGAAAAATACATCTCTCTTATTCTCCAAAGAATAATCTGCCATTCTAACAGCACCTCCTCTGTCCCTTTCTTCTATAATCATAAGAGCAGAGGATATAGAACTCATCAACCTATTTCTAAGAAGAACATTCCATTTAATATTGTTATTATTAGGAGCAACTCTTGTTAAAACAAGGCCGCCTTCTCTTGCTATATATTCCTGAATTTTCTTATGCCCTTCTGGGTAGAAACTTTTTAAGTCAGTTGCTAGAACAGAAATAACTGGAGAGAAATTAGACAAAGAAT
>CAZHNE010000116.1:0-5822 GCA_964533775.1 uncultured Spirochaetaceae bacterium
AAAGATAGTATTTCCACTTATTCTAAAACAAATAAACAAACTTACTAAAAATTAAGTTTAAGTTGATTTTCTTTTTATTATTTTTCCATCAACAACACTCTTTACAGTTAAGGATTTATTTGAACTTTTTATCATATCTAAAAGTCTTGTTGAAGCTAATTTTCCCATAGCATCTATTTCAATGCGAGCTGTTGTTAAAGGAGGGGTGGTTAATTTAGCCCAGGGGATATCATCAAAACCTACAACACTAATTTTTTTTCCAATTTCAATATTATTGTCATCAGCTTCTTTGATAAAACCAATTGCCATTGCGTCGTTTACAAAGCTAATTCCAATATCAGAGTCGTTTGTTATTTTAAGCATATGAAAAGAATCCTTTCCTGTAGATAAAACAGTATCTTCTAAACAATACAACTCTTCTTTAATGCCAGCTTCACCAATAGCTTGGCGATAACCTTTTATCCTTTCTTTATTATTGTACCAGTTATCTGGACCAGTAATATGAACAATTCTTTTATGCCCTTTTTTGATAAGAATTTTTACTAATTCGTACTCGAGCTCAGCATCATTACATACAACTGCATTAATTTTAGTTTCATAAAAAGCATTTTCTAATAAAATTATGGGCACACCAAACTTCTTTACAGAAAGAATTGTCTTTTGAGGCATTGATTGGCCTCTTATTATAAACCCAGCATAATCTGAAGGAGCTAGAGGTGTTTTATCAAAGTCTACCCCTGTTTCATCAGAGTAAGGTATGGGAACACAAAAGTAATTATTCTGCATTAGGATTTCTTGGAATTGATTTATTGAGTGGTGAAAAAATATAACATCTTCAACTGATGATCTTTTTCTTGAAATAATCCCAATAAACTGTGATTCAGACTTTGCTAAATTTCTACCTGCAAAGTTACGTATGTAATGTTCTTCTTCAACAGCAGCAAGAACTTTTTTTCTTGTTGCTTCACTTATTCCCGGCTTGTCGTTCAACACTCTTGATATAGTTGAAGCAGAAACTTCAATCTTTTTTGCTAACTCTTGTAAATTCAAATTAGCCCCCTTAAAAAATAAACCTTGACATAAGTATAATATACATGCAAGATTAATGCAAACGATTGTTTTTATTTTGCAAAGGAGGAAATAATGCTTAAAAAAATATCGACAATAGCATTAATGATGCTAATTTTATTACCAACAGTGTTCGCTGCTGGTGAAAAAGAAACGAGTGGTCCTAGAACTGTAACCATTGACGTATGGACAAGAGAAGGGGACACAAACCATTGGAGAGCTGATTTAGCAATTGAAGCTGCTGAAGATCTTAACAAAGAACTTGCAGCTGAAGGTAAAGAAATCACAGTTGTAGCAAAACCATATATCGATGGTGGAGATTGGGGTGGATTTAAAAAGAAATATGCTCTAGCAGCAGATTCTGGAAAAGCTCCATTAATTGTGATTGCTGGTCATGAAGACATCGCAACTTGGGGTGCTGCTGGTTATATTGAAAAACTAGCATCAAACGTAGAGGGAATTAAATCTTTCTCTCCAGAGTTTGCAGACATCAAAGATAGCTTATGGAATAGTGCTTCTTGGAAAGATCAAATTTGGGGAATTCCACAAGATACAGAAGCTAGACCAATGTATTTCAACAAAACTCTACTAAAACAAATGGGTTGGAGTGATGCAGAAGTAGCAGCTCTACCTGGTAAAATGGCAGATGGATCTTTTACTTTACAAGACTTAATCGCAACTGCTGCTGAAGCTGTTGAAAAAGGTGTTGTAGCTCCTGGATACGGATTCTGGCATAGACCTAAAAAAGGTGGAGACTTTTTACAATTTTACGTAGCATTCGGTGGTGAATACTATGATGAAGCTGCTGACAAACTAGTTATTGACAGAGATGCTTTAATAAAAGTTTATGAGTTCCAAAGAGAATGTGTCGAACAAAACATTACCCCTGCTTCATATATTGGAACAGAATGGAATATTTGGCACGATGTTGTTTCAAATAATAAAGCATTATTCTTTAACGGTGGCACATGGATGTGGGCAGACTGGGCAAAGAACTATGTAGAAGGCGGAGAAGCCGCACTATTTGAAAACATTGGCTATGGTTATCAACCTAGTGGTATTAGAAACGTTAAAGGTATTACTTTATCACACCCTCTTGTTTACTTAGTAACATCTAAATCTGGTTCTGGATCCACTGATCAAGAATTAGCAAAACGATTAATTTCACTTATGACTACTACTGAAAGAAACACTAGACACGCTGTAGAAAGTGGTCACCTTGGAATTTTAAATTCACAAGATACTTATGGACCATACTTAGCAAGTGAATTCTTAAGTTCAACCGGATACTTGTTAGATAATAACATCTTCCAACCTAACCATCCTATGTATGGTATTTGGTTTGATAGTTTCTGGTCTAACTTAGTTTCAGCTGAGCAAGGAGAAAAAACTCCAGAAAAGGCAGCTGATGATGCAATCAAAGTTATGAAACTAGAATTAGAAGATTTTCTTATTGTAAAATAGTATTAATGATGGCCGGTCCTATATTTTAGGGCTGGTCAATTTTTTAGGAGGCACTTTTTTGAATAAAAGAAAGAAAATTAATTCCGCTTATTGGTTTATGTTACCAGCAGGAATACTAGTTATTTTATATTTTTTCCTTCCTGTTATATTAACTATTGGAATTTCTTTTACTGATATGAGCTCAGTTACAGGTTTTTCTAATTGGTCATTTAATGGGATTTCAAATTATGTTAAAATTTTTCTACATCCTGATTCTTGGAGTATTTTTAGAACAACTTTAATATATGTAGCGTTTACATTATGTATATTTAACGTTGGAATGGGTCTATTAGTATCAATATTAGCATATCATTTACCAAAGAAAGTTGGTGGATTTTTTAAATCCTTATGGTTATTACCACGTATTACACCTGCTGTTGTTTATGTGCTAATGTGGACAATGATTGCAGCTGATGCTCCTTATGGGATTATTAACCAACATATACTAGCGCCACTTGGTTTACCTACTACGAACTTGATTCCAGGAAATGCAATGCTATTTGTAATACTTGTTAATGGGTATATTGGAGCATCATTTGGAATGATTATTTTCTCTTCAGCAATTGAATCTATTTCAACAGACATCATGACTAGCTCACTAGTTGACGGTGCGAGTTTTTTCAATAGAGTTAGATATATAATATTACCACAATTAAAATGGCCTTTATTATTTGTAACAACATACCAAACCTTGTCGTTGCTTACCTCGTTCGAAAGTATAATGATACTTACTGATGGTAACTTCCAAACTGAAGTTTGGTCGCTGTGGGCATATCATAAAGCATTAAACAACTATTACGGTAACTTCCAATATGGATTTGGTGCGGCTCTATCGGCTGTATTAGTAGTTGTAGGTATTGTTTTTGCAGCTATATATCTTAAGTTTTTCAAATTCGGCGAATTAATCAAAGAACCTTTGATTGATGAAATGTAAGGGGATAAATATGAAACAAAAAGAACCGATAAAATGGGGACAGATTTCAATATTCATTATACTGATTATTTTATCACTTCCCATAATAGTGGGATATTTATGGTTATTTATCTCAACATTCTCAAAAGTAACTTATGGACTTGTTCCTGTAGATAGTTCCGGTAACTTTGGTGGATTTACTTTAAGTAACTGGACATTTTTAAAAGAAAAAGAGATTTGGTTAGCAAGTTGGAACACATTATTATTGGCATTATTTATGTCAGTTGGTGTAGTATTAATCTCTTCTCTTGCTGGATATGCACTTTCACGAATAAAGTTTCCAGGTAGAAAAGAGTTTTTATCCCTAACTTTAATTCTTCACGCTTTTCCTAGTGTTACGCTACTTATTGCAATTTACTTTGTACTTAGATTCTTTTCAGGGATACCCATTTTAGATTTATTTATGGGTTATAACACTATTGGAGGAGTAATATTAGTAAGTTTAGCTATGCAACTACCATTAGGAATTTGGTTGATGAAAGGCTTTTTTGACAATGTTTCTTGGGATGTTGAAAGAGCAGCTTTAATTGATGGATGTTCAAGGTACAAGACATTCTGGACTGTTATGTTTCCACAAGTAAGACCGGGAATTGCAGCTTTATCAATATTTTCATTCATGACAGGTTGGAGCAGTTTTATAATTCCTTACACGTTCCTCTCTGGAGGCGCTGGACATGAAGTTATCTCAACTTATCTTAATCGTCTTATGCAAAGTGATACGGTTTCAATTAATTTTAACGTATTGGCAGCAGTTGGATTATTCCAACTTATTCCAATATTAACTTTCTATTTTTTCAGCCAAAAGCACTTAATGAAAATATTTTCAGGTGGTACTCATGGTGGCGTTTAATATAATAAAGGAGAAAACTAACTAATGGATATATATATAAATAATATCACTAAAAATTTTGGCTCTGTTAAAGCCGTAGATAACCTAAGTTTACATATTAAAAGCGGAGAATTTGTAGCTTTTTTAGGTCCCTCAGGATGTGGTAAAACTACAACATTATTAATGACTGCTGGAATTTATAAACCTAATGGTGGATCAATTGTTTTTGGAGAAAGAGATGTAACATATCTTGCACCTAAAGACAGAAATATCGGTATGGTATTCCAAAGTTATGCACTTTACCCACACATGAATGTGTATGAAAACATCACATTCTCTATGAAACTTAAAAAAATGGGTGAAGATATAAAACGTTCAGAAGCTAAACGAATAGCAGATCTTTTAGGAATTGGCCATCTTCTTGATAGAAAACCTGGTGAATTATCAGGTGGGCAACAACAAAGAGTTGCTTTAGGAAGAGCTCTAATTAAAAAGCCTGAATTGTTATTGTTTGATGAACCACTTTCTAACCTAGATGCTAGATTAAGAATAACTATGCGCTCTGAAATCAAAAGAATTCAACAAGAATTAGGTATTACATGTATATATGTAACCCACGATCAGGTAGAAGCTATGACAATGGCAGACAGAGTAGCTGTAATTAAAGACGGCAAACTACAAGCTTTTGAACCTCCAATGGATTTACATGAAAAACCAAAAACTTTATTTATAGGTCAATTTGTTGGTAACCCTCCAATGAATACTTGGACTTCCGAAATAAAAAAAATCGATGGTATCCCTCACGTAAGAATGTGTGATGGAACATTCCAGGAAGCAGATTCTTCATATAGTAATTTAAAAGAAGGAGAGCTTGTTGCTGGAATAAGAGCTGAAGATATTACAATTGTAGATAAGAACACTAAAGGTGCTACTTCTGCTGTTGTAAATATTGTTGAACCTCTAGGTCGTGATAATTTACTAGCTTGTAAATGTGGAAATAAAATTATAGAAATATTAAGTGACCCACATCTTAAAATTAGATCAAGAGACGAAATCTTCTTCACTATCAAAAAAGACGCTTGGCAATTTTTTGATAAAGATAGTGGTGACTCACTTCTCTGGAAATAGTTTAAGAATCTATCTAAAACAACTATTAGTCTCTTTAATTTACTTTTTCTAGTAAGTTAGAGAGATTTTTTTACTATTACCTTGTAGGATTCTAAAGCTGTTATAAGGCAAAAAGAAAAGCTACCTAAACACTTTATAAGAAATTTAGATAGCTTTGTATTTTATTTTATTATTTCTACTAGATAAATAAGTTTACATCAGACTCACTTGCAGATTCCATGTAGGCGGCAACACCACCAATTTCAACACCTGGGAGAAGTTCTTTCTCATCAACACCCATAATGTCCATGGACATTTGGCATGCAATCATTTTCACGCCAC
>CAZHNE010000117.1:0-5794 GCA_964533775.1 uncultured Spirochaetaceae bacterium
TTTATTATAAAAATACATTTTAATATTTAAAGAGGAGATTGTTTATGAAAAAGTTTTTAATAGCTATGTTAGTTGTTTTATCAGTAAGTGTGGCTTTTATGTTTGCTGGTGGGCAAGAAGAAAGTTCAAGTAAAAAAGCTGATGAAAAAATTGTTCTAGAATGGTGGACTTGGGATCCTGATTTGCAAGAGAAAAATAAAGAGATTATTGCAAATTATGAAAAAGAAAATCCTAATATAAAAATTAACAATACTATTGTAAGTACAAAAGAGTATTGGACAAAAATTAGAATTTTAGCAAATCAAAATAAACTACCTGATGTATTTACTATGAGTTCAAGTACTTTAGAAGAATGGGCTGGAGAAGGTTTAGTACTAGAATTAGATTCACTAATGGAAGCTGATAATACAAGAGAACTGTTTTATCCGGCTCTTTTAGATGCAGTTAAAGATGTTAGTGGTACAGATCATTATTATGCTCTTCCTTTTGCTTTAGTTACTACTCCGCTTTTCTATAATAAAGATGCTTTTGATGCAGCAGGTGTTGCATATCCTAATGATGATTGGACATGGGATGACTTTAGAAGTGCTGCTAAAAAGCTCACAATAGACAAAGATAATGATGGTAAAATTGATCAATATGGTTTTTGGTTCTATGGAAGATATGCTCATGTTGAGCCTTGGATTTATGCAAATGGTGGAAGATTGTTAAATCGTGACACTATGAGATTTGATCCAGATAGGGCAGCTCTTGAAGCTCTTAAAATGCTAACTAACTTAGTGTTGGTTGATAAAGTTGCACCAAGTCAAAAAGATATGAGTTCTATTAGACAGCAAGATGTATTTCCACAAGGAATGGCTGCAATGTGGGTTGATGGATCTTGGAATATAGATAACAATTTACTAGTTGCTGATCCAAGTATGAATTGGGGTATTGCTAAAGTACCTACAGGTCCAAGTACAACTAATCCTATAACAAACGCTTGGGCAGATGCTTATTCAATTTCTCCAAATACTAAGCACCCACAAGAAGCTTGGGAGTTTACAAAACATGTAGCTGGTGGCGGTTCTGATTTAGGTATGTATTTAGCTGGTAAGATTCCGGCCTATATAGAGCTAACAGAATCTGATGAATTTGCGAATTCTGGAAAACTTCCTCTAGAGATGAATGTTCTCATTGAACAAGCAGCTAGTCCAATGACTACTTCCTTTACTAAAGGTTGGAGTGAATGGAGAGGTTATGGAGCTGCAGAAGCATTAGGCTTTAATGGTTTAATTGATGGTGTTATTAATGGTGAATTAACATTAGACGAAGCTTTAGTAAAAGGTGAAAAGTCAATTAACGCTGTTTTATCTAGATATTATAAGTAGTATAAATTTTTCTAATATGGCTGCATTCTATTTAAATGTAGCCATATGTATTTTTAAGGATATGCGATGAAAAATAAAAAATTATTATGGCATAGTAGATATGCACCATGGTTGTTCTTGTTTCCAACACTTGTAGGGTTGTTAGTTTTTAGATTAATTCCAATAGTTTGGGCTTTTGTTTTGAGTTTTACTCAATGGTCTCTTTTAGGTTCCCCTAAATTTATAGGGTTATCAAACTTTATTGAAGCTTTGCAAAATGATTTATTCCTACAAACTTTAGGTAATACAACAAAGTTTTCAATTATTTACGTTATAGGCTCTATTTTATTTGGTTTATTATTAGCTGTTTTAATTAATATAAAAATTAAATCAATAGCTTTTTTTAGAGCACTAATATATTTACCTGTTGTAACTTCAGCTGTTGCTGTGGGACTTGTATGGAATTGGATCTTAGGACCTAATGTTGGATTACTTAATTCAGTCTTAGCTTCTTTGAATCTTCCGACACCATATTGGCTAGGAGATCCAAAATTAGCATTAACAACTGTAGCTAGTGTTCAAGTTTGGAAGATGGCTGGGTATAGTATGATTTTATTTTTATCAGGGCTACAAGCAATCTCCTCTGAAACACTTGAAGCTGCCATTGTAGATGGAGCTTCAAGCGTACAAAGATTTTTTAGAATTACTTTGCCTATACTTTCTCCAACCGTTTTCTTTGTCCTAACCATTTCTATAATAGATTCATTTAAAAACTTTGAACTAATTTATGCTATGACAAAAGGAGGACCTCAAAACTCAACCAACACATTAGTATACGATGTTTATTTAAATGCGTTTGTTTATTACAGAGTAGGGTATGCCTCAGCAGTTGCTTTCTTCCTTTTAGTATTTGTCGGTATATTAACGCTGGTTAATTTCTATATTAAACGCCACTGGGCTCAACCATTAATGTAAGAGGGAAAATATGAATAAAAAGTTTTTTGAAAAAGTTAGTCCTCTTAGATTTACCTTAATTATATTTGCATCTATAATTTCTATTTTTCCATTTTTGTGGATGGTTCAAACATCTTTTAATACTGAACAAAATATTTTTACTAAAGGTGTTTTTAAAATGCCTGATTTATTATTCAAATCTAATATGTTTGAAAATTATAAGTTAGTAATTGGAAAATACAATTTTGGTAGATATACTTTAAATTCAATTTTCGTTTGTACTTTAGCAGCTTTTGGACAAGTCATTATTTGTACATTAGGAGGCTTTGTTTTTGCAAAAATGAAGTTTAGAGGAAGTTCTATTGTTTACACTTTGTTACTAATTACTCTTATGATTCCTGTTCAAGTTACTATTATTCCTGAATACTATATTATGATGAAATTAAATTGGCTTGATACTTTTTTACCATTAATAGTGCCATCTTTTTTAGCAGGTGCTTTTGGTACATTTATGCTTAAAGAATATTTTGAACAAATACCGGATGCGCTATTAGATGCAGGAATTATTGATGGAGCTAATTCTTGGAAAATGTATATATATGTATTTCTACCACAATGCTCTGCACCAGCAGCTACTTTGTTTATAATCGCATTTATGAATAACTGGAACGACTTGTTAAGACCCATGCTTTATCTAACTAAAGAAAAACTCTATACTGTTACCTTAGGGTTAACTCAGTTCCAAAGCCAGTATTCAGCTAAATGGAATTTGTTGTTAACGGGTGGAGTTTTATCGATTCTTCCATTAATAATTGTGTTTATCTTTGCTCAAAGATATATAATTGAAGGGTCGATTTCGTCTGGAATTAAAGGGTAATATATGAAAAGTGAAATAGTCACAGTGAATTTAGGTGAGGATATTCAAAAATATCAGTTGATAACAGGTTTTAAGTGGGAGGATTTAATTTTTGAATCCCCCTCTTTTAATAAAAAGGTCATCGATGCAATGGCCAGGTTGTTTTCTATAAACATTATTCCGCATGATCCATATTCATATGGATTTCTTGTTTTTTATAATATAAATGGTACTATTTTAGATTTAGAGAGAAATACAGATATAGGTTATATATTTAATGATCAAGTATTATTAAATTATTATTTTAACAAAGCTAATAAAGAAAACAAAGTATTGATCAAAGATGATAATATTGTCTTTGAAGATGAAAAGTTGCAAAAAATCTTTAACAACCTTTTTAAGAACAATTTAGTTTCCTTTACAAAAGGAAATTTAGATAAAATTACTTTTTTCCCAATTTCTTCACGCATGGGATATCTAAGCGAGATGAAAAGTGAAAATGTATCTGTAAATAGTCACTTTTTTTTGATGGAGCAGTCTGATGTAGATTCCCCTTATGATGAATTAGGAACCCCGCATAGTTTGGCAATAAAGAATTCAAAAGTTATTTTTCCTCCTTTAAATTGTCGTGAGTGCTTATTTGTTGATTATGATGACAATGTTGTTATTAAAAATATACTAATTGAGGATTTAAAAGTTAAAATAGAAGATTTTATCTTTGAAAACAATATTAATTCAAAATTCTATTCTCGCCCTGAACATAGAACTACTCCAAAGTGTAAAGGAAGTGCAATAGTTATTGTTGAAGACAAAGTCGTAGCCATTAAACCATTAGGAGAAGTAATTGTACCTATGGCGGGATTTGTTATTCAGAGTGATGAGCAAATTTCAATAAAAGATTTACATGTAAGTTATATAGGTGAAACAAACAATTATAAGTTTGGTGTTCAAGTTGGTCCAGCTATGGTTATAAACAATAAACAAGTAACCGATCTTTGTTGTCCTTTTTATAAAGGGGATGGCACTCCATTTCCTCCAACTGTTTATCCTTTATGCTTTTATAAAGGACGAGCATCTAGAATTGGTTTAGGAGTTTATAAAGGCTCTCCAATTTTAATATGGGCTGAAGGAGCTGGTAAATTAGGATATATTAAAGGGGAAGAAAGTTGTGGAGCTTCTTTACTAGAGTTCTCAGAGTTTTGTATCTCCTATGGAATAGATAATTTGGTCAATTTAGATGGAGGAGGTTCTTCTCAACTTATCTTTAGAGGTAAGAAGTACTTAAAAATCGCTGATAGAAAAAATGATGTTGTCACTGAAGCTGAAAGACCTATTCCCTCAGCTCTTATTATGTAAGAAGGTCTTTAAATGATTTTTTCTTTAAAAACTTAGCAAAGTTAATAGCGAAAATAATAAGAAGAAAAATTATTGAAATCCATTTTAAGTTTGTAGCTAAAACACTAAATTGTGCTAATTTATGTGTTTTAGTTATTAAATATCTTGCAGTTAAAATGTTTTCTGCCATATCAAATAAGAATATAAAGAAAATATAAAAATTAACTAAATGTTTTCTCTTTGTGTTTTCTAAAAGTTTGTCGTTTACTGTGTAAAAAAATAAACAATAAGCAATTGGCCATATGATATCAATACTAGTAGCTAATACAATATATGCTTGTATTTGTTCTTTTGAAAAGTTAAGAGCGATTGCTTTGAATTTATCAACTGTTAGAAAAAGAAAAGTTTCTGCTAATCTAAAATCAAAGTTCTTTTTAATATAATAAGATATAAAGATATAAATTATTAACAAGGATCCTAGTGATGCTATAAACATGTATTTATATTTTGATTTACTCATATTTTTTTATTGTAAGGAATTTAAAAATTCTAAAACGTCTTTTAAAACATCTTCTTCAATTGTTGTTCCAATTTCGTAATATTCCTTAAGTTCTCCTGTAATACTTTTTTGTAATAAATGGTTATATTTTGGATAAACTATTATTTTATTTCTACCTTTTAATAGCTTTTCAAAAACTGGTATATTTAATTTTTCATCTACTTGTGTATCATTAGAGCCTTGTAAGACTAAAGTGGGAACTTTAATCTTTTTAATATACTCTCTTGGATCAAGTTTTAAAAATGTTCTATACCAAGGCGAGTTTAAGACACTAAACACAGATAAGGCAGAAGAGTCGTCATTGCCTAAAGATTTTAGAAAAGGGATTACAATGTTTTGTTTTTCTTTGAGCGACAAAGTATCATCAATTAAAGTCCCAGTAACAGTGTCTATTGTTTTATCAAGGGAAGAGATAACTTCTTCACTTACACCACCTGTTCTAAGTGCATGTTGTAATTGGAATTTATAGGTTTCTCGTCCACTTACACTTGGAGAAGCCATTAAAATAATTGAATCAACTTTATCTGCTAAAATTTGAGCAACTAATGCTCCTTCACTATGTCCAAATAATACAACTTTTTCTAAATTAGTGTTTTCTTTTAAATATTCTATTTGTGCTTTAATATCATTTGAAATATCAAAAGTAGTATCATTCGATATGTCTTCACCATGAAATCCATAATCATCACATCTTAAAGTATGATAACCATTATTAGTTAAAAAATCACTAATTACTAAAAA
>CAZHNE010000118.1:0-5759 GCA_964533775.1 uncultured Spirochaetaceae bacterium
TTATCTTATCAACTACTACTAATTCTATAAAAACAATTAAGTAAAATCCAATTATATATAAAGTAGTGTTTTCAATAACTGTAGAGTAGAGGTTAAAAAACATGAATCCAACTAATAAAATAGCACCAAAAACTGAATGAATAATAAGTTTATTTTTTAGTTTAAAGCGTGAAAAGTTTAAAATTATTGTTAATTCTACTACATATAATCCAACAAGGAGTTCATTAAACGTATCAACAAAAATATATAAAAGAAGATATGTTAACAATACAGCTAAAATAATAGAAGCAAATACTCTTACTACTTCCTTATTACTTTTATATTTAAATTTAAAAATTAAAGCTAAAATAATACTAGTTAAGAGTAGATGTGTTTTGCCTTGACTAAAAGAACCTGTTGAAATTGAAAAAATAATGCTTACAATTTCAATAACAATTACAAACAAGAACATTAAGTTATAAACATCTCCATTAGTTAAAGCTTTTTTATATTTTTTCTCCACTTGTTTTTTAACTCCTGTAATAGTAAGCGAGAAGAATAAGAATTATTTTCTCTCGCTCTCTTTACTCTTTAAACTATTCTATTTTTCTCAATTGCCCCAACTACGATAGGGAGGGAGGTTTTTAAATCTTTTAACCCTTTTACAACTTCATCACTTACTAAGTCACTTTGATTAAAGAAAATAATAGCTTTATGTTTCTCTTCAATCCCTTTAAGTAATCCCTCTTTGTCGTCTATGAGATTTTGATAATAATCTAGATCAACTGTTCTAGTAGAAGACTCTCCCATACATACATTTGCAGCCATATCATTAAAGCTAGAGAGACCTGCCATTGCAATAACGCTAGTTGTTTCTTTTGTTATAATAGGGTCTCTTTCATTATGGATTTTACAAGGTAAACTCCTTGCTCCATCTGCTTCAATAATAACAACATCGTAGTTTCTTTTTAGTAATGGTAAAACTTCATCTCTAGGAGAAATAACTTTTTTAGCATTTAATATATGTTTTTCTGCAAAGAAAACTGTTTCTCCCTCTTTTGGTGTGTGATTAAAGAAAGCTGATTCATCTGTAAAAACATGATCTGCTCTAAAGTTAAAGAATCTAGGGGCTTGTAGTTTTGTTGTTGTAGTTATTAGTACCCTATTGTTTTTTGCCCTATAATATTGCCCTAAAGCTATTAAAGTTGTTGTTTTACCACCACCACCGGTAATTGAAATTACCAATTTACCTGATGAGGGTTTAATTAACTCGTCTATTTTATCCATTAATTTCATATTTTATCTCCAAATTTATCAATTAGTAGCCCTATAATTTTTTTATCGCTATTTGCAAAGTTATAGTTTTTTAAGGCAGAAAGTGATTCCCATCTTAATTCAGTATGAACAGTGAGGGTTAAGTCCTTAATATCTCCTTTAAGAAATACTCTATGTGCTTTTAGAAAATAGTGAGTATCTTTATTTATAAACTCAGTATTAGCTACTTCCTCTCCTACTTCAATTTCTACACCTAATTCTTCTTTAAATTCTCTTTTTAAGGTGTCCTCTACAGTTTCAGAGTATCTGCTTTTTCCGCCAGGAAACTCCCACATACATGCAATAGATCCCTTATCTTCTCTTTTGCCTATTAAAACTTTATTTTCTTTAATACAAAGACCAGCAGTTGTAATTCTATAATTTAGTCCTTCCATACTTTTCCTTTAGATTATAATAGCACCCAGTGTGGGAATAAGAAATGTAGAAAAGCAATAGTGAAAATAATAATTCCACTTCTAAAATATGATTTTCTCTTTCTTTGATCTATTACTATTATTCCTTTGTTTTTAAATAAGTTTATATTATACCATAGGGAAGAGTATAGTAAGGCTAATGTTACAAATAAATCTCCTAAGACAATTGGACCAGGAATTGTTGGAACAAAACAATTAAGAATTGTTAATGTATAACCTAAAAACATTACAGCTATAAATAACTTTCGTGTCTTAAACAAATATTCTCTCATGTTTAGTAATATAGGAGCTTTAATCCCTAATTCTTGAGTTATAAAAATTAAACCTGTATAAACTAAATAGAGAATTGTTATAAACCAAATTTGCATCATATTAATTGTTTTCCTATAAAAGTAATAAGCTCTTCACTTGTGTAAAAACCTATTTCCTCATTAGCTTTTTCCCCTGCATTTATATGAAGGATAACTCCTTCTTTTGCACTTTCATAAAGGGTGAGTCCATAAGAGAGTAAAGAAGCTATACACCCCGCTAAGACATCCCCACTACCCCCTACAGCTAAACTAGGGTTTAAGTTATAAATAACAAGTGGTAAGTGATCCACACTTACAATATGAACAACACTAGATTTACAAACTATTGTTGCATTTAACTTGTTACTAAGAAGGGTTAAAGCTTTTAAAAAATCTTTAGTATTTTCTAATGAGTAATCCCCTAACACTGCATCTAATAATACTCTTAACTCTCCAAGATGTGGAGTAAAGAGTAGTTTGTCATTATTTTCAACTCTTATTTTCCCCTTTTTGTATAAAGAAGCATAACTCCTTATTCCATCAGCATCGATAAGTGTTGGCTTGTTAAAGGAAAGAACATCTAAGAGTAAGTCTTCTCTGTTGTTACCCCAGCCTGGACCTACTAAAAGGGCCGTATAAGGGGTTAAGTCCATCTTACTGTTAACTTCATTAACTATTACAGATGGACTCTCTGTAGCGACAATGCTATATATGTCTGAATCGCAATAAGCTGTTACTAAACCACATCTAGATGAGAATGCTGCACGACTTGATAATCTTATTGCACTAGGATATTTACGACTTCCACCAAAGAGAGCTAAGTTGCCTCTTGTTTTCTTGTAAGCAGATTTATTTAACGGTAAAAGAGAAAGTTCTCTCTTATCGTCTAACCTTGCTACTGGGGTTATCTCTTGGAATACTTGTGGTGGAAAACTAGGATTTATCTCTATAATTTCGTTTACTTTCTCTATATTGCTAGGATGAAAGTACATAGCTTTTAAAGGTCCCATGCAAAAAGTAAAGTCGCTATTAACAGAGATTCCACATTTTACATCAGAGATCCCACTTGGTACATCAATACTATATTTAGTTGCTAAGGAGTTGTTTATAAGATTAACTAAAGGTATTAAGTTATCTTTAAGAGTGAGCTTTAACCCAATTCCTACAATCCCATCTACAATAATATTTGCTCTATTTATAAGAGTTTCTATCTTTTCTATATCTTTACTCCATTCAAAAATGGGAAGATTGTAGCTTTTAATTATTTTATCTTGAATAGAGAAACTTTCACTATATCTACTTGAGCAGTAAACTATATTAACATTTTCAAAACCATCGTTATAAGCGCATCTAGCTATAACTAAAGCATCTCCACCATTGTTGCCTCCACCGCAAACTACAATTATGTTATCACTCTTTTTTAATTTTTCTTTAATATGGATCCATGCTTTTAACCCCGCTTGTTCCATTAAAATTATACCTGGCTGACAATAAGTCGTTTGTGCAATATTATCCATTTTTGTAATATCTTGTGAAAAGTATAAATTCTTCATAGTTCAATGTTACTCTAATGATAAACACTTGACAAGAATTATTACTCTCATTAATCTTAGTTTTGTCCTGGGGTGGCTTAAAAGCCTGAGATAAAACCCGTTAACCTGATCTGGATAATGCCAGCGTAGGAAGACAAAACTCTTATCTTAAAATACATCTATTTGTATATAACCTTAGGCCAGATTTCAATTTGGAGGCTTTTTTATGAAAAAGTTTTTAACAATTGTAGTGGCCGTAGTTGCTACTACTTCAGTTCTATTTGCTTCACCAGCAAAAGAGAGTTCACCTTCTTCAGTAGAGCAAATTACTGTTTACGCCTATGATACTTTTTGTGGAGACTGGGGTCCTGGTCAAAAAGTAGTCGATTCATTTAAAGAAAAGACTGGTATAAGTGTAAATTTAGTATCTGCTGGAGATGCTGTTGAAATGCTTACGAAAGTTGAATTAGAAAAATCTAATCCAAAGGCAGATGTTGTTGTTGGCATATCTGACGATATGGCTATGAAGGCTTATAAGAGTGATTTGTTCGAAAGATACGATTCCCCTATATTAAATGATATTCCTTCCTTTCTAAAGTTTGATGATCAAAACAGACTACTTCCTTTTGACTATGGTAACTTTGCTTTTGTTTACGATACAAAGAAAATAGCAAAAGAAGACTTACCCACATCTCTAAATGATCTAGCTCATCCAAGATTTAAAGATAAGGTTTTATTAATAGACCCTAGAACTTCCTCAGTTGGTCTTGGCTTATTAATTTGGACTCGTGAAATGTATGGAGAGGATTATCTAGTTTGGTGGGATAATATGAAAAACAGCGCTTTAACTATAACCGATGGTTGGTCTAGTGCTTATGGAATGTTCACCTCTGGGGAGGCTCCTATTGTTCTCTCTTATACAACATCTCCTGTTTATCATGTAATGTATGAAGACTCTACTAGATATCAAGTTATTATATTTGATGAAGGTCACAGTGCAACAATTGAAGGGGTGGGAATGTTAAAAAGCAGTGAGAAGAAAGATTTAGCAAAACAATTTATAGACTTTTTACTAACAGATGCACAACTTGATATTGCAACTGCAAACTCTATGTATCCAACTAACTTAAAAACAGATCTTCCTAGTGCATTTGACTGGGCTCCTAAACCTGAAATAACTCTTAGTCTTGAAGCTAGTGATATAGAGGAAAACTTAGACACTTGGTTAGATGATTGGACTAAGGTAATGAGTAGATAATTATAACTGTATCTTCTTAAGGATACTTTTGTTATAAATTAGCACACTGTTATAAGAGGAAAATATGAAAGCAAACAATATAAACAACCCTTATCGTTATGAGAAGATAGTTCCTATCCCCTCTCTTATCTTATTGTTTGCAATTTTCCTCTTACCTCTTTTTAGTACATTAACAAATGCATTTGTTGTAGATGGTGGGTTTAATTTTGCTAACTTTTTAAACATAGTTAAAGATCCTTATACTTTTAGGATTTTATCTTTTACAATAAATCAAGCATTTTTCTCAACTCTCTTATCCCTATTAATAGCTCTTCCAGGAGCTTACTTATTAGTTAATTACAAAGTAAGGGGAAGAGGTCTAATTCTTGCAATTTGTACTATTCCCTTTGTTCTTCCTGCAATACTAGTTATATTAGGCTTTGTTACCTTTTATGGTAACAATGGCTTTTTAAATGTTCTTTTAATGAATATTTTTAATCTAGAAGATCCTCCTTTAAAGATTCTTTATTCTTATAAGGCAATAATTTTAGCTCATGCTTTTTACAATTTCCCTATAATTTTAGTTTTAGTTACTACTTATTGGGAAAATTTAGATTACAAGGTTGAGCTTTCATCCCTAACTTTTGGAGCTTCCAAGTTTCAAACCTTTATATACATAACTCTTCCTAGACTTATAGTATCGATTATTTCTTCCTCTCTACTAGTATTTCTTTTTTGCTTCACTAGCTTTTCAATTATATTAGTACTTGGGGGAGGGCCTAAATTTACTACTATGGAAGTTGAGATTTACAGAAGAGCTAGAATTTCAATGGATTTAAACAGTGCTTCTTCTTATGCTTTAATTTCGATCTTTTTTTGTATAATAATCTTACTTTTATATAATCTGTTTCAACGAAAAGCTGCCACAAAAGAAAATGTTAATAAGAGCATATATGTTAAAGAAAAGAGACCT
>CAZHNE010000119.1:0-5686 GCA_964533775.1 uncultured Spirochaetaceae bacterium
GCAATTGGTCCATATAGCCAAGGTATTGTAGCAGGTCCTTTTGTATATTCTTCTGGTCAAATTCCAGCAGATCCTAAAACAGGTGAAATTACTGGTGGAATTAAAGAACAAACTACACAATCATTAAATAATCTAAAAGCGGTTATTGAATCTGGTGGTAGCGATATGCAACACGTTGTTAAAACTACTGTATTCTTAAAGAATATGGATGACTTTGCTGCAATGAATGAAGTTTATGCTTCTTTCTTTAATGAAGGCATTAAACCGGCACGTTCAGCCGTTCAAGCTGCTAAATTGCCTAAAGACGTTTTAGTTGAAATTGAAGCTGTTGCTTTAGTTAAATAATAAAAGTCTAGTTTAATTTTAAACACCCACTTAAATTTAAGTGGGTGTAGTGTATTACATAATTACTTAATATTTTCTTAATATATTACTTGTCATCTATAGCAAAGGATGTACCCAATGCTGAAGGTGAAGCAAAACTTCCTTTTTTCTTAAGGCTATTAACTGTCATAATTACTAAAGTAACAATTGTAATAAAATACGGTGCAATTGCTAAAAATTGTACTGGGACAATCATTCTAAATCCACCAGCTTGCAAAAAGAATTGTAAACTTGTTATCCCCCCAAATATTAAAGTGCCAATAGCAACTCTAGCGGGGTTCCAAGCTGAGAATATTACAAGCGCTATAGCTATCCACCCAATTCCTCCAGTCATACTATCATTCCAAGAAGGAGTGAAAGATAGGGAAAGGGCAGCACCACCTGCACCAGAAAAAAGACCTCCTAAAACAGTATAGAAATATCTTGTTCTTTTAACATTAATTCCCATTGCAGCAGCAGTTCTAGGCGCTTCACCTACACTTCTAAGTGATAATCCATATTTTGTCTTATACATATAATACCAAGCGAATGGTAAAAGAAGATATAGGGCATAAGTTAAAATGGAAACATCAAAGAATGCTCCAAAAATTGGAATCTTATGGAGGAGCGGTATTTGTATGTTTTCAAATCTTAAGGGTATGTTTACACCAACTAGATTTAAATTATTTTCTACAGGTCCTACTCTTTTTCCTAAAAAGTTAGCCAATCCTGTACCAAACATTGTAATTGCCAAACCTGTTACAACTTGGTTTGATCTTAATGATATAGTTAAGAAAGCATGTAGCAAGCTAAATAAGCCCCCAGCAAACATTGCAAATAATAATCCAAGAAGCAAACTTCCAGTATGAAATGTAACTGCAAAACCGGACAAAGCTCCCATTAGCATTGTTCCTTCAATACCTAAATTGAGAACTCCAGACTTTTCAGTAAAAACTTCCCCTAAGGTTGCATAAGTTAAACTTGTTCCCATAGCTAGAGTTGCAGCTAATAACTTTGTTAGTGATTCAATTCCGTTCATTATTTATCTCCTTTAACTCTAGTAGTTTTTAATTTATGGTCAATAAATATGTTCCCTGCTAGTAATGGTATTAATATTAATCCTTGTAATACTTCTCCCATAGCTGAAGGTAATGGATTAGACATAACTTGAAGTGCGTCTGAGCCAGTATTTAAAGCAGAGAGGAAAAGAGCTACAAGAACCGAGACAAATGGATTTAGCCCACTCATCCAAGCAACAATGATACCTGTAAAGCCAAATCCACTATCTACACCTCTAGTTAAGCAGTGTGTTACAGCAGCAGCATTAATTCCGCCAGCCAGACCGGCTATTCCTCCAGAAAGTAGCATGGCAAGAATAATGTTTCTTTTAATTGCAACACCTTGGCATCTAGCGGCTTCACTATTTTTACCTATCATGTTTAACTCAAATCCCCATTGGGTTTTGTACAGTACGAAATATAGGACAACAACTAAAGCTAATGCGATAAATATACCGTAGTGTATTTTACCCCAGAATCTTTGAATCCAAGCATAATCAGGGTATTTTACAGTACCCATGTTGCTTTTTGGAGCTTTCCAAGCAGAAATGTATAAATATTCGGCAATACCAATAGCTATGTAGTTCATCATCAGTGTGGTTAAAGTTTCATCAACTTTCCATTGAGCTTTTAAAGCTCCTGGAATTCCTCCCCACATACTACCAAAAAAGATAGCTGATAATAATCCAACAGGAAGTAATAAAAATGGTGGCAGCCAAGTCCAAAATTGCATTACCCAAGTTATCCCAATAACTCCCATAACGTATTGGCCTTCTGCACCAATATTCCAGAATCTTAATCTAAAAGCTATTCCAACAGCTAAACCACACATTAAAATTGGAACCATATTAACTAAAGTGTATTGAATTTTAGTATTGGAACCAAAAGCACCTCTGAAGATAGCCTTGTAAGTAGTTATAGGATTAGCTTGTGATAATAAAAGCACAACAGCTCCCAAAACAGCTGATATTATAAGAGAATAAATTGGAATTAGAATTTGCATCTTTTTAGATTTTTCATTTCTTTTTTCAATTATGAATCTCATTCGTTACTCCTTTTTACACCAGCCATTAATAGCCCAATTTTTTCGGTTGATGCATTTTTAGCATCCATAATATCCATAATTCTTCCCTCAAACATTACTGCGATTGTGTCGCATACTGTTCTAAGTTCATCAAGTTCTTCACTAATCAAAAGGATAGCTGCTCCGCAATCTCTTTGTTCAATGATGTTTTGTCTAACAGATTCTATTGCACCTACATCAAGGCCCCGAGAAGGGTATACGGCAATTAGTATTCCTTTACACGAGTTGATTTCTCTAGCTAGAATTGTTTTTTGAATATTCCCTCCAGAGAGAAATTTTGCATTAGTAAATTGATTTGGAGTTTTTATTGTAAATCTTTCTATGAGTCTTGAAGCAAACTGTCTTACCTTTGATTTATTAATAACGTGATGATGAGACAATTCTTCAGTACGATACTTTTTCATACTTAAGTTTTCTCCAACGCTCATATCTCCAACTATTCCCATTTTCCCTCTATCGGCAGGGATATGGCTAACTCCTGCTTTTATAATTTGCAAGGGAGTTCTGTTCGTATAATCAACACCATCAATAATAATTGATCCTGAATTAACTTTTAAAAGCCCTGTAATAGCTTCGCTAAGAGGTTGCTGTCCGTTTCCAGCCACACCAGCTATTCCAAAAATTTCACCGCCTCTAATAGTAAAGGAGATATCATTTAAGGTTTTTCTAGTATTGCATTTAGAATTGACAGTTACATTTTTTAATTCAACTTTTACTTCTCGTGGATTAAAAGGTCCTTTTTCCAAATCAAATAAGACAGGTCTACCTACCATTAAATTTGCAATTTCAGAAAGATCTTTAATTGAGGAAGTAGGTTTAACACCTACACATTTACCTTTTCTTAAAACCATAAGAGTATCAGAGAACTCTAATACCTCAACCATTTTGTGAGTAATGAATATAGCACTTTTGCCTTCACTAAGCATTTTCTTTAAAATATTATTTAATTCTTTCGATTCTTTGGGTGTGAGCACAGCAGTTGGTTCATCTAAAATTAAAATATCAGCCCCACGATATAATAGTTTCAATATTTCAACTCTTTGCTGCTCTCCAACAGTTAATGTTTGAACTATTTTAGTTGGATCAACTTTTAAATCATATTTTTTACTTAATTCGACTACTTTTTTATTTATTTCTGAAATAGAGGGGACTAAAGGCAAATCTTTTAAACCTAGAATAATATTTTCAGCAACGGATAAATTACCTACTAGCATAAATTCTTGGTGAATCATACCTATACCTAATGCCATAGAATCCTGAGGTGAGTGAATTATAGCGTGCTCACCATTTACATAAATCTCTCCCTCGTCAGGTCTATATAGTCCAACTAGCATGTTCATTAAAGTACTTTTGCCAGCTCCATTTTCGCCAAGTAATGCTAAAACTTCACCTTTGTGAAGTTGTAAGCTAACATCCTCATTGGCAATAACACCTGGAAAGCGCTTTGTAATGTTTTTCATCTCAACAACGAGAGTCTTTTCCATTTTTAATCCCTATACTTAAATCTAGTTTTAAAAATAGGGATAGATAAAACCTCTACCCCTATTAAACAAATAGTTATGGTTACTAGTATTGATTAATTTACTGAGCCAATAACGTTGTCAACAAGCCAGTCAATAGATAGCATATCGCCATCACTCATTTTTTCACCAGCGTTTTGTCTTACTTTGCCTTTATTATCTTTTAATTCACCCCAGAAAACATCAAATGTTTCATTTCTCATTTTTTCTTCAATGGCTTCTATTTTAGCAACAGTTTCAGCAGGTACTAAAGGAGAAAGTTCTGATAGGTAAATCATATCATCATTTAAACCACCCCAGTAAGATTGAGATTTCCAAGTTCCATTCATAGCTTTTTCAATTTCAGGAATCATATAGCTTCCCCAGTTCCACATTGTTGAAACAAGAACATGGTCGCTTTCAGTTAAAGCACGGAAGTCTGCGTTATAACCAATAGCATAAGCACCTCTATCAATAGCAGCTTTTGCAGGTTCAGTTGTATCTTGGTGTTGAGCAATTACATCACATCCACCATCTAATAGTGATTCAGCAGCTTGTCTTTCTTTAGAAGGGTCAAACCATGTGTTTGTCCAAACAGCAGTTACTGTAGCTTTAGGATTAGCTTCTTTTACACCTAAAGCAAATGCATTCATACCACGAACAACTTCAGGAGTAGTATAAGCACCTACATAACCAATTCGGTTAGTTTCAGTCATTGTTCCAGCGATAATACCTGATAGGTAACGCATTTGGTACATACGACCAAAATAGTTAGACATGTTTTCATTGTCTAAATAACCTGAACAGTGTTCAAAGTATACATCTGGATGTTCTTTAGCAACATTAAGCATATACTCTTGATAGTTATAGGAGTTAGCGAAAATGATTTTACAACCTTCATCTATTAGAGTTTCCATTGCTCTTTCACTTTCTTCATTTTCAGGGATATTTTCCATTCTTACAACTTGGACTTTGTCTCCAAAATATTCTTCAGCAGCAATAGTTCCTTTATCGTGCATGTATGAATAACCAAAATCTCCAGGAGAGGTGATATAAATAACACCAACCTTCATAGGTGCATCCCCACTTGCTTTTGCTTTTTCTGCTTCTCCGCCTGCGAAAACTGGAGCGAGTGCTAATAGAGCACATGCCAATAAAATAGTTAATTTTTTCATTATTTTTTCTCCTTTTTAATGAATGAATTGCAACGCAATAGTCAATTTTTAGTATAAGTCAGACCCCTACTGTTGTCAAAATAACTTTTTTCGAATTGATTATTGATAAAATATTATGTTGCTATATTCTTAAATTTAAAGGATAATTGCAACATATAAAAAGAAAAAAGATATTTATTTGTTAAAACGCAACAAATCTGTTGCGTCCTGTTGTGCTGTTTTATTTTTAGGTGAAAGGATGTTGTGTTTGTTTAGCAAACTGCAAATTAGTTTTTTTTAGTTACCTAGTTCTTTTAATATGATTTAGCTTATATTCTGTATAGTTAAATTCCTAACATTAAACGAATTTTTGAATTAAATTTAGAAAGGTAATTGAAAGAAAAGTGGTTAGTTAATTAAAGAATTAACTAGACTTTTACTACTTTATAAGTCAATATAACGAGTATATTGACAGATTAAGGGGACAATTATGTATTTTCGAGTAAATAAATCCATAATCATAATTTT
>CAZHNE010000120.1:0-5649 GCA_964533775.1 uncultured Spirochaetaceae bacterium
AAGAAATTACAGATTGAATTTGTTGACTTCAGAACCCTAAATATTAAAAGTTATAATTTAAACAAAAAAAAAGTCCAAAAACTACAAATTAAGTTTCTGGATTAAAGGTTTTTATTAATATTTGCTTTCCTAAGTCCTAAAGTCAGGATATTTTAGATGATTTGAGATTTACATGTTACAACTTTGGGCGGAATTTGGGTTGGTTGTAATACAACCTTAGCTTCTAATCAAATATGATAAAAAGGTTAATTCCAGAAGGAAAATGCAAGAAAATTTAAGCCTTTTGACCCAATGATATATAAGAGGCTTTACAATTTATCATTTAGTAATTGTTGTACTGAATCACTAAAAGAAGTCAGCAATAAAGCACAAGATGTTGCACCAGCATCTAAAAACCCCTTTGACCTTTCTCCAAGTCTAGATGCTCTACCAACTTTTGCAACTAAATTTATAGTTTCATCTCTTCCCTTATTTGCTGCTACTTTTAATAACTCCAAAGACTCAATTAAAGACTTACCCTCTTCTAATTTAGCTTTATATGCTTCAATAGCAGGAATCAATGCGTCCAATAAAGTTTTATCTCCCAACTTCGCATTTCCTATATTTATAACTTTATTTCTTCCATTCTCTAACATTTCTAAAATTACATAAGAATCAATCTCTTCTTTATTTCTACATCCTTTTGCCATTCCATTAAAAAAAGATCCATAAAGGGGGCCCATAGACCCTCCAATCTCTGTCAAAAGCACATTTGCTAATATTTTAAAACTTTCAAAAAGATTCAATTCTTCATCTTTTATTTTTTTTTCAAATATTGTAAAACCTTTATTCATATTTACACCATGATCTCCATCTCCAATTAGACCATCAACTTCTGATAAATAATCTTTATTATTTTGTATAACAGTAATCATGTTTTGTAAAATAATCTTTCCGCTTTTTGTATTAAAAGATTCCATAGTTTATAATTCCTTTTATTTACTAAACTGAGTAAGACCCACAGAGTTACATTCCATATCCATAAGAGACTCCAATTCTTTGTCTAACTTCATTATTGTAAGAGTTACACCCATCATATCTAAAGAAGTAAAATAATTTCCCACATACTGGTTATGAATTTCTATTTCTTTGTCTTCAAGTAAAGATGCCACCTTGTTATAAAAAATATAAAGTTCCATAACAGGCGTAGAGCCAAGACCTGAAACTAATACTACAACTTTATCACCTTTTTTAAAAGGAAGGTCATCAACTACTAATTCAACGGCCATTTTTGCCATCTCGTTGGCTTCTTTCAAATCCTCAACTTTAATTCCCGGTTCTCCATGGTGCCCAATTCCTATTTCCATTTTACCTTGAGGTATTGAGAAGTTTGGATGGCCAACGGCTGGAATTGTACAGGAAGTAAGACCAATTCCTATGCTTCGAGTATTGTCTATGGCTTTTTGGGAGATATCAATTACTTCATCTAAAGTTCCGCCTTCCGCGGCCTTTGCTCCACCTACTTTCCACATTAGGATTTCGCCTGCAACACCCCTTCTTTTTTCTCTTTCTGATTTAGGAGCACTAGCTACGTCATCATTAGCTACAACTGTTTTAACTTGTATATCATTATCTTCAGCCATATCAATAGCCATTTTGACATTCATGTTATCTCCAGCATAATTACCATAAAGACAGGCTACACCTTCTCCAGAGTTTGCTTCTACAAATGCATCATGAAATGCTACTGCCGTTGGAGATGAAAAAACTTCACCTACGGCTACTGCATCTATTAAGTTTTTGCCGATATATCCTATAAATGCAGGTTTATGACCAGCTCCGCCGCCAGTTACAACTCCAACTTTTCCTTTATTAGGAACGCCCAAACCTTTTAGTACTTTAGGATTGTCCGTAGCAACTACTATATCTGAATGAGCTTTTATAAAACCTTTCAACATATCTTCTACTACTTGGTCAGGATCATTAATTATTCTTTTCATTTAACTTTCCTCCTTGTTATATATGGTTTCAATTTCTTTTATTTTATCAATTTTAGGAAGAGATGAGGATTTAACATCATTAGATGTTAAATAAGCTTCAACAATCATTTTTGCTTTTTCTTCCCCTATAACTCTTGCGCCAAGAGTGATTATGTGAGCATCATTACTTTTCTTTGCTCTTATTGCAGAATAAACATCATGAGTCTGAGCTGCACGAATTCCGGAAACCTTATTTGCACTGATAGCCATTCCTATTCCTGTTCCGCAAATCAGAATTCCTCTTTCTGCTTTTTTTTCTTTTAGTGCTTTTGCTACCTTTAAAGCAGTCTCTGGATATAATGAAGGGTTTTTATTATAAACTCCATAATCTTCTACATCATAACCTTTTTCATCAAAAAACTCTAAAAGTGTTTTTTTTAAATCAAAGCCTGCTTCATCACTCCCAATAATAATTTTCATTTTCTCTCCATAAATAATCAACAGGGTAATACATAAAACCTTAATACTCTAAAATACTTTGCTAATCTTTAATCCAAGCAAATTCTGCATATCTCTAATCTTATAATTACCACTAATTTATTTTAACTTAAATACAAATTATAGTGGAAATCTCTAAAGTAGTGAAAGAATGTTCTAATTCTTAGTTTATAGTTTAATATCAAGAAACAAAGGTGTTTTCAATCACTTTTAAGATCTTGAATTTAATATATTTATCATAAGGAAATTACTATCTATAACCTTTGCTTAAAGTTAACCATTTTTCTATAAAAAGAAATTATAAATATACTTATACTCCTACTATAATAATTAGATTTTCTTTTAGCCTGCAAATTCTATAATATACAAATATACAACTAAGCGATTCGTAACTCTATATAAAGGTATAAAAAGCAATATAGCTGCAACTTAATTATATATCATTAAAAAACTATTAATATTTCAAAAAAACAATGATTAAACAATAATTTTAAATTTCTAACCATTTTCAAATTATTTATAAATATCAACATCAATATCAAGCATTTTGCAAATTGTTTTTAATTCTTCTACATGATCTCCATATACAGCATGACAATGGTTAGCATCAAATTGATCAAGAAAAAGGTCATGGTCAAAAGGTAATTTTGCAAATACATGTGGCCATTCTTCTGTGGTTTCTTTCATTGTTTCTCTGGGTAGCTCAACAAATTCGCAAGTAAACATTACCATTCTATATTTTTTATCATCTCTACAAAGTCTAGCTACAGTTGCTTTTCCTGCTTTTGTCATTAAATTTACATGACAACCTCCACCGCTATAAATTGGAAGTGCGGGATAAAGAGTAGTCTTTTTTAAGTTTTTCTTGTAATCATCAGTGCCGGTAGCATAATATGTTGATTCTGAACCACAGTTACAAAAAACCATTACATTATTTTTTTCGTCCCAGTGACGAACATCCATAAATACAACAGGTTTATTTGTTAGTTTTTTGAGAATTTGCATTGTTAATGCAGCATCTGAATCTGCTTCACAAGCAAACACTACTGGTTCTTTTGGTCCATTCCAGTCATATGGATCATTCATAAAAGCAGCACTTATACACTGGGTACAATAATGGCGACTGAGTTCGTAATGACACTTTACGCCTATAAAATCAAGTTCGCGCTCATTAACAATTTCTTTTGTAGCTTCATAGCACCTAATTTGCATCTTTAGTTTGTCAGGAGTTAGTTGTTTATCATCATATTTTATTTCTTTTACATGAGTTGTAAGCCAGTTGAATGCCTTCTCAACTTGCTCTTCAGGTACTTCTTCTGCTTTTCTTATAATGTCAAGTTGGTCTATATGTTCGATATCAACCCCAAACTTTTTTTGCCAATCTTGCATACTTACTGTTGCACTATACATTCCTAGAGATCTTCCCCCTATTAGCCCGTAAGTAGTTCCTTTTAAACTTGTAACAACATGTGCACATTTAGCAAAATTTAATAGCTTATTATATACATTATCTTCATGAATATTTCCAGTTAATCTAAAGTGTGTAATTCCTAGTTGATTTAATGCTCCTCCACTTGCTAGCAGAGAAACCATACCAGGCCAATCTGGATTTAAATTAGCCATAAGTAAAATTGGAGAATTTGAAAACTCGGCTGCTATTGCTGAAAAATTGGGAAAGCTAAAAACACCAAAAGAAAAAATAACACCTTCAACTTTGTTATTAACCATTTCTTCAGCCATAAGCTTTGCTGTAGTAACAGAGTTTACCAGAGCAGATGCTTTTATAATTTCAATATCTTTTCTTTTTTTTACCTCTTCATAAATTTCATCTAGTTGCTTTTGAACAACACTTTTTAGCTGCTCATGAACACCTTGATCTCCATCTGAAAATCCAATAATACCAATTCTTGGGTTGTTTTTCATAATTCTCCTCCTACTAAAACTTTATTTACGATTATAAAACGAAAAATACCAATTAGCAACTTTCTTTTTTCTTTCTTTAATTGCAAATTTACTATGTTAAGTCAAATACTATTGTTATCTGCTACAATTTTATACAGAAAATTATATTTTAAAAAAAGAACATTCAGAAACTAGATACGTTTTGGAACCTTAATTGTTTTAAGTAAAAAAGCTGTAGCTTGAACTAAGTTACAGCTTTTCTTAATCAAATAGCTTTTTTAAAGATCAAAGTTGTCAGGATCAGGTCCAAATCTTAAATTTTTATTCAAATTATTAATTTCTTTCATTTCATCTTTAGTTAAGTTAAAATCAAAAATATCTATATTTTCGATAATTCTATTTTGATGAACCGATTTCGGAATTACAATAACATCTCTCTGCAAATTCCAGCGTAAAGCAATTTGAGCAGCACTTTTATTATGTTTCTGTGCAATTTGAACTAATACATTATTTTCAAGCAAATCTGATTCCCCACCACCAATTGGATGATAAGCAGTTATAGCAATTCCTTTTTGTTGACAAAAATCAACTACTTCATTATTAGAAAGATAGGGATGAACTTCAATCTGATTTACTGCTGGAATTATAGAAGATTCTTTCATAAGTTCTTCAAGTTGATTTATTGTAAAATTTGAAACTCCTATTGCTTTTATTTTACCTTCTGAATAAAGCTTCTCCATTTCTTTATAAGCTTCAATGCGATTATCAACAGGCCAATGAATTAAGTATAAATCTACATAATTAGTCTGTAGTCGCTCTAAGCTTTCTTCGAAAGCCTCTCTTGTTCTTTTTTGTCGAATATCATCATTCCAAAGTTTTGTTGTTAGAAAGATATCTCCCCTAGGAACAGAACTTGCTTTTATTCCAGTTCCAACACTTTTTTCGTTTCCGTAAATCATAGCAGTATCAATATGGCGATATCCTGCATCTAATGCCCAATTAACTGATTTTTCTGTGGCTTCTCCATCAGGGTTCCTAAAAACACCTAGTCCGAACTTCGGCATAAGAACGCCATTGTTTAACTTTATAGTTTTCATGTAGTCCTCCATTGTACTTATTATTAATCATGATTAGCAAATAAGCAAGCTTTTGTTTACACCAACCTTTAGTCTGGGTAATTGTTTGTTTCTAATGTCTTTATTTGTATCAGGCTTTTTGCCTGGAACAACCAATGAAGATAGAATATCTTTCTTTTCTTCAAGACTTTTGCTTTTGTTAAATAGCTTCCAAG
>CAZHNE010000121.1:0-5597 GCA_964533775.1 uncultured Spirochaetaceae bacterium
TAAAGCACTCGTTCTCTACAGATGATAGAAGAAAAATAGCTTATCAAGATTTTGTAGAATTTAATAGTTTAGAGCCATTTATATTTGAAGGTAATAAGTTGTCCTATGAAGAGGGTTTTGAATTAGCAAATGAATTAATAAAAGATAAAAATCATCCTACTGCTGTATTTGTTGCTAACGATACAATGGCATCAGGGGTTATTGCGCGTTTTAAACAAGAAAAAGTGAAAGTTCCAGAAGATATTTCAGTTGTTGGCTTTAACGATATCCCTGGTTCAAAGTATTTAGATCCACCTTTAACAACTATCAAATTAGATATGAGCTTTATTGCAATGAGTACAATTGATTTGCTGAAAGAGCGTTTAAATGGAGGCTTTTTCTTTCCAAAGAAAATTGTAATTCCTACTTCCCTTACAGTTAGAGAATCTGCAGATAGTTTAAAAATATAGCATTAATATTGTGTCTTTAAACTAATAACAAACATTTTCAGTATTTTAATATTTACACATTGTTAAAAATTGTGTGGCGACGTGTAAAAAACTAAGGTATAATAATTTAAGCATATATAAAAAAATGCTTTCTTTTTTACTTTAACTTAATTGATTTTTTATTTTAAAACATCAATTAATCTTTACACTTATTTTTTGGGGGAATTTTATGGCTCTTTGGATAATTATCGCTATTTTAGTTTTATTAGTTATTGTTTACGTTGTAATTTATAATAACATTATAAAAATGAAGAACAGAGTTGAGTCTTCTTTTGCACAATTAGATGCTCACTTAAAACAAAGGTATGATCTTATACCTAATCTTGTTGAAATTGTAAAAGGTTATGCAACACATGAAAAGGAAACTTTAACTGCTGTAATTGCTGCAAGAAACACTGCAATTAATGCAAATACTGTAGAAGAAACAGATGAAGCAAATAAATCATTAGCTGGTGCTTTAAAAAGTGTTTTTGCATTAGCAGAAGCTTATCCAGATTTAAAAGCAAATGAAGGATTTGTTAAATTACAAACTCAATTAAGTGAAGTTGAAGAAAAAATACTTCAAGCAAGAAAATACTACAACGCTGTTATTAGAGAATTTAATAACTTGGTTGAACTATTTCCTTCCTCAATTGTTGCTAAGATGATGAATCAAAATAAACGTGGATATTTAGAAATAGAGGATGTTGAGAGAAAACGTGTTGATATAAAATTCTAATGGAGCAATTTATGAATAATAGAAAGAAAACCTTTGCCTTTCTTCTTGTTTTGATTTGTTCTATTTTTTCACTTTATGCAAATTATAGAATTGTTGATTACAAGACTAGAGTCGAAGTTAGTGAAGATTATGTTTTAAATGTAAGAGAAGATTATGTTTTTGAATATGATACTCCTCGCCATGGCTTTTATAGAGTAATTCCTTATAGAAACTATCCAGGTCATAACGTTAAAATAAAAGATATAAACGTTAGTGGAGGCGATTACCAAACTGAAAAGTCTGATGGCCTATTAACAGTGCGGGTTGGGGATGCTGATGAGACAGTAATTGGTCAGAACTCTTATTCAATTTCCTATGTCTTTGATATAGGAGCAGATGTTTATGAAGACTTTGATGAATTCTATTTCAATTTAGTTGGTACGCTTTGGGAATGTCCTATTGAAAATGCATCATTTGAAGTTGTATTTCCTAAACCAATAAACAAAGAAATGGTTTGGATAACTAGTGGGGGTGCTGACAGTACCGATGAAGGCAATACTTCGTTTAAAGTTTCTAGTGATAATTTAGTAGTAAGCGGTAGTGTAAAGGGATTAGACATATACGAAGGTGTTACTATAAGAACTGAAATGGAAGATGGCTATTTTGTAGGCGCGAGAAACTACAAAACTATAATCATAATAATGACAATTCTTTTAGTTATTTTAAATATCGCCTTAGTTGTCCTCTCTTATTTAATTTTCCATAAATATGGAAGAGACGATAAGTTAATTGAACAATCTAGATTTGAAGCTCCTGATGGGTTTACCCCTTTGTCTCTTGATTTCTTATTAAATAGTTCCTTTTCATCTTCAGCTTATCCTGCCTCTTTTATTCATTGGGCAGATAGTGGCTTTATAGATATAAAGGAAAATGAAGATGAGAAGATGAGACTTATTAGAAAGGTCGATTTTCAAACATTTAAACAAGAGTGTAAAAATGATTTAGATTATCAGTTTTTCAAAGATATATTCGCATCAAGCGAAATTGGTGAAGAAGTTGATTTAGAAGCTTTAGATAGTGAACATTTAGGTTCTGCTTTAAAGAAATTACAAAATGCTGCAGAAGTAAAATACGATTCACAATTGCTACACGATAAAAAAGCGTCAAGTATGAGAGCCTTAACTTTCCTTTTTGCAATGATTTCAGCTGGCGGAGTAGTTTTATTTACATCCCTAGTTGCCTCCTCCTTTAGGCCATTGAGTTTAGTAGCTGCAGTTTTCTACCTTATACTTTCTACAATTCTGCTCTCAACACTTAATTCAAAATGGTCGTTTATGAAGTTTGGATCTAAGGTATTTACTATTTTTGGATCTATTGCATTAACCCTAGTTTATTTTGTAGTTCTTTATATTATTATTCTTTCTTTAGACCTTGTAGATGATCCAATAAATATAGGCATTTCTGCGTTAACTTCAGTTTCAATGTTTATAATTATTATATTATTTAGCTTTACTGAAAAACGAAGTAAGTTCTATCAAACAACTTTAGAAGAAGTTTTAGGTTATAAATCTTTCTTAAAGCTTGTTGAAGTTGACCAAATTGAAATGATGATTGATGAAAACCCTAATTTTTATTTCAAACATTTAAGCTTTGCTCAGGTGTTAGGGCTAACAAAAACTTGGGAAAAGAAGTTTGCTAAAATTGATGTTCCTCAACCTTCTTGGTATATTGTTCCGTCTTACGGAATGTACAGCTTGGCAAGGATGAATAATGTTTCTACTAGTTTAAATAAATCTCTTAACGTTCCTTTAGAGAAATATGCTGCAGCCCATGCTGCAAAGAGTGGTTCCTCATCTTCTGGCTTCTCTGGGTCTGTTGGAGGTGGCGCCGGCGGTGGAGGCGGTGGAGCTTGGTAAAATTAAAAATAAGGATTGTTGGTTCTCAACAATCCTTATCATTTATCTTTTAGCTTTTCAACTTTCTTAAATCATTTATATGTTTACCAGGAGATACCCTTGTTGGGCATACTTTACTACATGCAAAGTATTTGTCACATGAATCAACACCTTCTTTAGAAAAAGCTATAGCTTTCATTTTACTAATTATCTTATCATCTTTTTGCTTAATAATTTCTCTATTAATTGAAGCTAAAGGAGCTGGTCCTATAAAGTTTTTTGTAACAGGACAAGCGCTCACACAAGAGCCACATTCGATACAGTTTTCAAATCTTTCCCAAGTTAAAATGCCATAAGGTTTCATTGAATCTTTTTCAATTTCGCTTTCTCTTAAGTAAGAAGAGCCTTCCATTTTATTTATCATTGTTGATATATCTACAACTAAGTCATATACAATTTTAAACGATTTTAATGGTTCTACTTTTATTTTATTATCCTTAAACTCATGCAAAAAAGTCATGCAAGCTAATCTCTCTTTTCCATTTATTACACAAGCACAAGTTCCACAAGAGCCGTGATGGCAAGAGTGTCTGTAGCCTAAGGAAGAGTCAATATTAAATCTAATCTCATCTAATGCATCAAGGACAGTAAGAGATTTATCAAGGTTAACTGAAAAGTCAAAAAATGAATTCTCTTCTCTTTTTATAGATATTTTATAAGTATTAATATTATTTTCCATGATAGCCTCCTGTGTAAAAGTTTCTGTAGTGAGGTAACTTTAGTTCACTAGTAAGACATTGTTTGTCAATTCCCATGTTTTTACATAGTAAATCAGCAGCAACTTCTCCCATTGCTCTTAATGTTGTGGCTTTACCTCCAACTATACTAATAAAGTTGTTAATATTGTCATTTTTACTATGGTCTATAGCTACAAAATCTCTACTAAGTTCTCTCACATCTTCATCAGTTGTATAGGAACCAAATAAAGGTCTTGCTGCAGACCAAGCAGTATGGTATTCAAGATCTTTGAAAGAAGGGAAAATATCAATTGCTGATTTATTTAGAAATTCAATATCTTCCTCAGGAACTCTATTTATATCTGGGTTATCACTAATCCATTGGGTGGAACCAATGATTGTTAAATTCCTTTGTGGAACAACAATATCCCCATCACCAGCTTTATGTAATCTGCTAACTACCATATTACAAAGTCTAGTTTTTGCAGCAAGCATAGTTCCAGGAGAAGGAGTTACATCAATTTTTATATCGGCTAATTGAGCTATATTTCCAGCCCAAGGTCCACCAGCATTAATAAAAGCATCAGCTTTAATTGTTTCTTCCTTGTTTGTAGCGTGGTTTATTACTTGAATTGATTCAATGTTGTTTGATTTTTTATTTATACCGATTACTTCAGTATATGGTTTTATAACAGCATTGTTAGTTTGCATTGCACCAGAGGCAAAACTAATAACTAGTCTCCAAGGATCAATTGTTCCATCAGGAACTAATACAGCAGCTTTAATCTTTTTGTTTAAATGTTTTTCATATTCAAAGGCAAGAGAAACTGGTATTTCTTTTGCAGGTATTTCACTTTCTAAACAAGAGGTAATAAACTTATCTTTGTATTGCATATCTTCATCATTTAATGCAACAAACATCCCCATATTATATTCAATTGCATTAGGAGCTATTTTTCTTAGAATAGCACTTTCTGTCATACATTCCTTAGCAATCTCCCTGTCTCCCATTGCATATCTAGCACCACAGTGAAGTTGTCCATGGTGTCTTCCAGTTGTGCCGCTTGTTAATTCACCTCTTTCTATTAAAGTAACCTTAAATCCTCTAAGGCATAAATCATACATAGTGGCAATTCCCGTTCCACCACCTCCGATAATAACAACATGGTTTTTCTCCAAATCCATTATCAGCCCTCCTTAACTATTACAATAGGCTAATTATAGCATCGATTAACCATTTATAATAATATTTTTTATGTTTAACCTTTCGGGTAACTTTAAAATTTTGTTCTAAGCAAGAGAGTAGAGTGTAGAAAGTTGTAATTAATCAGTTTAAGATATTATTTATGAAAGTTATTATAAGTCCAACAAAAGAGCAAAAGAAAACCCCTTATAACTTTGAAGGCACTAAACCCTTATTTTCTCAAAAAGCAAATAAGTTAGTTTTTCAACTAAATAAAATGTCTATTGAGCAAATTCAAACCTCTTTTAAGTGCAGTGAAAATATTGCTAACAAAGTGTTTTCTTATTATCAAAACTTTAACAAAGAGACTCATCCTGCATTATTCTTTTTCAGTGGACTACAGTATAAAAACATAGGTGTTGATAGTTTAAAGAAAAGTGAAATTAACTTTTTATTAGATAATTTACTTATAGCAGATTCTTTATATGGTGTTTTAAGAAGCAGTGATGCAATTAGTCATTATAGGCTTGATTACACTGTTAAATTGCCATTTATCAGTTATAATTACTATAAAGAAGACTTAGATAAGGTAATTGA
>CAZHNE010000122.1:0-3132 GCA_964533775.1 uncultured Spirochaetaceae bacterium
CTTCATCTAAAGAAGCTGGAATATATGCAATGGCAACGGATAAGGGAAAACAAATATTTTTAACAGGGCATAGTGAATATGACAGAGATACTCTAAAAGAAGAATACTTAAGAGATCAAAAAAAGGGTTTAAATACAGCAATCCCTGTAAACTATTTTCCTAATGATGATCCGACAAAAACCCCGATTGTTAGTTGGAGAAGTCATGCCAATTTACTCTTTAGTAACTGGTTAAATTATTTTGTATATCAAACAACTCCTTTTAATTTAGAAGAGATTGGAGAAGATATTTAACTCTATTACAAGAAAATAAAACTAAGATATATACCTTTATAATAGAGTTAAAGAGTTTACCACTGTTTTACAATTTCTTTTACTAGTGTGGAGAACTTAGTTTTAACCATTTCTCCTGTTTCAAGAACTTCTTCATGATTTAATGGTTGATCTAAAATGCCAGCCGCCATATTAGTTAAACAACTAATTCCAAGAGTTTTCATATTCATATGTGAACTAGCTATCGCCTCTGGCACTGTAGACATTCCAACAGCATCAGCACCTAATAACCTAGAGAGTTTAATCTCTGCTGGAGTTTCAAAAGAAGGACCAGTAAATAGTTGATACACACCTTCTCTAAGTTCAATGTTTTGTTCTATTGCAATTTTTTTAGTTAATTCTCTTAAATCTTTATCATAAATCTTAGACATATCAAAAAAACGAGGGCCTAATTCTTCACAGTTTATTCCTCGAAGAGGATTGTCAGCAATAAGTTTAATATGATCTTTAATTACCATTAAATCACCAACTTTCCAGTTTTCATTTACACATCCAGCAGCGTTAGTTAACAATAAGTTATTGATATTTAACCTTTTCATTAATTGTATAGGAAAAACAACAGTATCCATGTTATAACCTTCGTAGTAATGGAATCTTCCTTGCATACAGAAAATTTGTTTATCTTCTAATTCACCTATTACTAATTGGCCTGCATGACCTACTACAGTTGAAGTGGGAAAATTTGGGATATCTTTATAAGGAATTTTAGTTGAATTTTTTAATTCATCAGCTAAGTTTCCTAAACCACTTCCTAAAACAATTCCTATTTCAATTGGAATATCCCCTACTTTGCTTTTTATATATGTAGCAGCAGCATCTAATTTTTCAACTAAATCTTTCATTTATATTAACCCCCAAATAATAATCTTTTAATATATTTTATCAGATTAGTTTAGAGAAAGAAATAAAAAAGCGAGAATATGTTTCAACAATAAAACCTTCATAAAAAACAAGTAATAATTGCTTAATTTTCTGAAGGTTTGTAACACAAATAAATATTTCAAACTTATTTATTTAATAACTATAATTTATGATATAGCTGTTTCTAATGCTAAGTTCATCATATTGGTAAAACCAGTTTCTCTTTGTTTAGAAGTGGTTACTTCACCAGAGAGAAAATGATCTGATACTGTTAATAAACAAGCAGCTTGTTTGTTTAAATATTGAGCATTGCTAAATAATGCAAAAGCTTCCATTTCAACAGCAAGACAACCATATTTATCTCTACTAATTTTATAGTGCTCCGGATTTGCAGTATAAAAAACATCACTAGATTCAACTCTTCCTTTTTGAATTTTAATTCCAAGTTTATTTGCAGTTGATTCTAAACTTTTAGTTAAAACGGATGAGGGTTTTAATATTTTATCATCTAGATTAGCTTGAAATTTAGCGTATGTAGACTCACTATAAGCTTCATCAACAACTAATAGATCAAATAAGTCAAGTTTTTCAGAGTATGCTCCACAAGAACCAACTCTAATAATTGATTCAACGTCGTAGTAAGAATATAACTCATAACTATAAATCCCAATGGAAGGTTGTCCCATTCCATGTCCCATAACAGAAACTTTAGTCCCTTTGTATGTTCCAGTAAAGCCGAGCATACCTCTAACTTCATTAAAACAAACAACATCTTCTAAAAAGTTTTCTGCAATAAACTTAGCTCTTAATGGGTCTCCTGGCATTAAAACAGTTTTTGCTATTTCGCCTTTTTTTGCTTCAATATGTGGTGTAGACATAAAAACTCCTAATAATTAATTCTAATCTAACTCTTCTCTAGATCTTTCGCATAACGAATATCTCCGAGAATTACAGTTGCAATACATTTACCAGCTCCACTTTTTACTACTTGTTCTATAGGATCTGTATTTAGATCAACTGAAAGGTCAAATACAGCAAAGTTTGCTTTTTTCTCTTTTTCAATAGATCCAACATTTTCTATCCCTAAACATTTTGCTCCACCTAAGGTAGCAGCATGTAATAAGCGGTAAGGTAAATCCTCTTCATCATAACCTTGCTTGATTGCTATTTCCCATAATAATCTAACATCTTCTAATAAATCAAGAGATGGACTTGAAGAAAGAGAGTCAGTGCCTACAGCAATAGGTACATTTTCTTTTAGATACGCTGCAATTGGTGGTTCTTTAAGACCTATAGTAACATTTGACCTTGGGCAAAGAGCTACGTATGTATTACTCTTTTTAAGTAGAGCGCGATCACTTTTGCTAACATATATTCCATGAGCAACATGGCTTTTTGAATGGCACTGACCTGTTTTACAAGTAAATTCAGTAGCAGTTAAATTAACTCCACCTTTTTCAATAATTTCAAAGTCAGACCAAATTGAAGATACCATATCAGCAAGAGGACCTGTTGCAGTCATGCAGTATTCATCTTCAAACTCTGATTCTGCCATATGTGTGTGTACTCTAAGTCCATAAGATTTAGCTATATGGACTAAGTCTTCTATAACAGGTGTGTCTAAACTATATGTTGCATGTGGTGAAATACCAATATGCATATCATCAGTTGAAAGGGTTAAGCTTTTTTCAAGAAGCTGGATGAATTTACTTCTTTCACCATTTTGCCATGTTTTTAAACTTTCTCCCATAACTTCTATAAAACAATAACCACCAATTTTAGCTGTTTTTAAAACATCAATAACTTCAACATTTGTACTAATATCAGCTAATGTGGTCGAACCGTGTTTTATTGATAAGTCTGCACCTTTTAAGGCAACTGTTCTCCAATCTTCTGTGTGCACCTTTTCACTATACATATGGTCGAAGGCATCACACCA
>CAZHNE010000122.1:3232-5575 GCA_964533775.1 uncultured Spirochaetaceae bacterium
TACATTAAATATAATCCAAACGGAAGGTTTGATACCCCATAAATTAATCCTAAAAGTGTTAAATTATTAGTAAACCCACTTCTAGCTAAAATTACAAATAGTGGAATTAACCAAATAACAGCTGGAAAAGAATAACCAAACATCATAACGCCTCTTAGTTTAGTTGTCCATTTTTGATTAAAATGAATAAACCAAAAAGCAGCAGATAAACTTAGTAATGCTGCAACAGCAACTGCAACTACACTTACATAAAGCGAATTTCCTAGTGCATTTCCTAGATTTGCTTTTGCCCAAGTACTTGTTATATGGTCAAAAGTTATAGTTTTAGGAAAACCTATTGGAGATAATACATATTCTTCTGCTGTTTTCAGTGAAACTGTAAACATAAAAAAGAAAGGTGCTAGAAAGGGAATTGCTAAAGCTGCAGCTACTGCAGTTTTAACCCATGTTGTAACTTGTTTTACTTTCATTAATCATCTCCATCAAGTTTTTTATTAATTAACCCTTGTACAAGAAAAATAGCAAGTAGGGTGAGAATCAATAGCACAGACATTGCAGCAGCAGTTGGGAAAAATCCAAATCTAAATACTTCTTGGTAGATTAGATAATCAATAGTTGTACTAGATAAGCCTGGGCCACCACTTGTTAAAACATAAATCCAACTAAACATAAAGAGGAATAAAGATAATATTTGCAATGCACCCCATAAAGCAATAGAGTTTTTAATCATTGGCATTACAATGTGGAAGAATCTAGCCCACCACCCTACGCCATCTATTTTAGCTGCTTCGAAAATTGCTTTTGGTATAGCTGCCATTGCTGCACTAAAAATAATAACTCCTGTTCCAATTCCAGACCATAAAATCAGTAAAATAATTATTGGTTTAACTAGATTAGGATTACTTAGCCAATCTAATGCAAGGTTATCTAAGCCAACAGACCTAAACCAAGTATTTATAACACCATCAAAACCAAGAATAGATCTAAATTGTATTCCGACTAATGCAGGAGACAAAACAGATGGTAGAAAATAAATAGTTCTCCAAACAGAGGCAAACTTCACATCTTCATAAAGGAAATATGTAATTATTAATGGAACCATAATCCATAAAGGCATTCCAAGTAAAAAGAAAAACTGGTTTTTCATAACTGTTTGAAACGATTCTGAAGTTAATACCGTTATATAATTCTCAAGCCCTACAAAAGGGCTTGGGAAATTTGGACGCCAATCGAAAAATGATTGGAAAATCACATATCCAGTAGGAATAAATAATGTAACGGCGAGAAGTATAATTGAAGGTACAAGTAAAACTAAAGTTGCTATTAATCCTTCCATTTGTATACTTTTACGCTTTTCACGCAATAGTCCAATCATATTATCACATCCTTTTATTTAAACATTTCATTTAATGCTCTTTGTTGAGCATCATTTGCATCTTTTAAGATTTTATCAATCTTCGTTCTTCCACTAATTAAATTACTAGCTTCTCTTTGGAAAATAGCTAATGCAGGATCAGTAAAAGCCATAAATGTTGTTCTGTTTTTTGGTTCTGAAAGAATATCTAAGTATTCGCTAAATATACGAACATCAGAGGTGAGATCTAAACTCTTACTATTAGGAATAGCTTGAGTGTCTTCCCAAAGAATCATTTGTGATTCAGGAGATGCCATATGTTCAACTAACTTAACAGCAGCATCTTTTTTCTTAGTCCATGCAGAAATTGACCAACCAGCATTAGGTCCAGCATCAGAAATGTTTTCATAGTTTGATTTTCTTACTTGTGGGAAAGGTATTATAGAAACACTACCATCTCCATGAGCTTTTTCTGTTTCTATTGGATAATACAATCCTCCAACAATCATAGAAGCAGCTTTACCGGCAATCATGTCTTCATATGCTTCGTAATATAAGTTTTTACCTAGAGTATCTTCTAAGAAAGTTCCAGCTTCATTCATTTCTAAAACATATTCCATTGCTGCTTTAAAAGCAGGATCAGTGGTTGGAAGTTTACCTTTAACCCAAAGATCAAACTTGTCGTCATCTAAAACTTGTGTTAAGAAAACATACATTAAACCTTCTAATGCATAACCATCAGAGAAACCTGTTGAGAAAGGTCTAATTCCAGCAGCGCGAAGAACTCTCATGCTATTGAGGAAATCATCCCAAGTAGAAAAATCTTTATAAGCATCTAATCCAACTTTATCTAGAATGTTATTATTTAACATTAAACAATAAGCGTAAGCACCAGTAGGAATCAAATAAAGATTGCCATTTGGACTATAAGATGGTTCAACATATTTTAAATTGTCAATTACATCTTCAGAAATAATGTCTTGTAAAGG
>CAZHNE010000123.1:0-2651 GCA_964533775.1 uncultured Spirochaetaceae bacterium
TTTTTTTATGGAGGTGGGGGGATTCGAACCCCCGTCCTAACGTGCCACCCACTGGCATCTACAAGCTTAGTTAATGATCAATTGTCGAATATATAAAGTACATTAACAAACTTTATATAAACCAAGCTAACTAAATTGTCCTTCTATATCGCTAGCATATATAAAAGTAAGCCCCTATTGTTACAAGCATTCTAAAGTTAAGAGCGGCACTTTAAAAGCCTGTACGCTAGCTACTTACGCAGCAAAAGCGTATTCTGCAGTATCGAATGTTACTTCGTTATCTTTTTTAGCAGTTAATTTTGTTTGCTAGTTTTAGGAGTTGGCGCTCCGCTTGCAACCACTGACCTGATCTACGCCAGTCGAAACCGGTACACCCCCTTAGGTATTTCTAGAGGGGACACCTTAAAAGTACTAATTATATTACAAAAAATCAAGTATATAACCCAAATATTAATCCTTAAAAGTTACGTACCTGTATTACTAAGATCAAATAATATGCTATTATACTAAAAAAATAAAAAATGAGGAATAAATGAATATAGCTGTAGAAGTTGTCTTTACAATGGTTATTCTACTTGGTGTAGGTTATTTTATATATAATAAAGAGTGGGCTGGAGAAAAAGCGTTAACCTTTTGTAGTAAGCTTTTAGTAAATGTAAGTTTACCTAGCATGCTTCTTTATAGCATGGTGAATTCTGTAACTAAAGAACAACTAATTTCATTTGGTGCGCTTTTGCCGATAACAATTCTTATTTTTGTTTTGTTATATTATTTTTCCTTTGTTGTTGCAAAAATTATTAAAGTAAAACAAGGTAGACAATGGACTTTTGCAATGATGGGAAGTTTGTCTAACACTTTGTTTTTAGGACTACCTGTTTGTACTATGATCTTTGGTGTAGAAAGTATACCTCTAGTTATGCTTGGTTTTATTGCAAGTAGCTTTGTAACTTTATCAATTGGGATTATGGGAATTATTAAAGATGCCTCTATTTTAGATCAAAACAATAAAGTACATATTAATTTTGGTAAACAATTAAAGATTATTTTCTTAAATCCAATAATGATTTCAATGTTAACTGGCTTAATGCTAAATTTACTAAACATTAAATACTTTCCGAGTTTAAATACTGCACTAGGTTATATTTCAAATATGACTACACCATTATCCTTAATATTTATTGGTATGTTTATGAGAACTATGAATGTAAAGGAATTTATTCCAGATAAAGATACAAATGTTTTACTTTTTATAAGATTTGTTATAGCACCAGTTTTAGCATATTTTGTTTATAAGTTTTTTGTATTTTTAGGATTAAATATTGATCAGTTTTCAATAAATGTTCTTGTTGTACAAATGGCCTGTTGTATTTTAACTATGACATCAATATTTGCAATTGAATACAAAGCTGATGGAAAGTTTGCTACAACTGCTGTAGCAATAAGTAATGTTGTTTTCTTATTCTTTTTACCAATTTATATTTTAATTTTAGTATAAACTTTATTTTAAATAATTTTTCTTTTAATACCTCTTTTGTGTGATACAATATCACAAGATTATCAAAGGAATTTGTTATGAAAGAAGCCTTATCTAAAGTTGAATTTTCTGAGAAAATTACTTACAGTACTGGTATTTTAGGTCAAAATTTAATTTACAACCTAATGGCCATGTATATTTTATTTTATTTTACAGATATTTTATTTATTCCCGCTTCAATTGCCAGTGTAATAATTATAATAGCTAGTTTATGGGATGCTGTTAATGATCCAATTATGGGTATGATTGCCGATAATACTAGAAGTAGGTGGGGTAAGTTTAGGCCTTACTTGTTATTTGGCTCTTTTTTTATAGGTATAATAACTATTCTTTGTTTTACAAGTATAGCAACAACATTAAGAGGAAAGGTTATTTATGCTGCAATAACATATGTTCTCTGGGGAATGATTTTCACCTCTTGTGATATACCTATTTGGGCACTATCATCTGTAGTTTCTAATGATTCAAGACAAAAAGACCAACAAATTACTTTTGGAAAAGTAGGAGCAACTATTGGTGTTGTAATCTCTTCAGTCTTATCTGTTCCAATATTAAATCTTTTTGGAGGAGAGAGAAATACCTCTTCATATTTCTACCTTGCTTTAATATTTGCAGGAACAGGTTGTATTTTAATGTTTATAACAGGTGTTTTTGCTAGAGAAAGAATCATACCTCCTAAGGATAAGACCCCCTTTAGGGATAATTTAAAAACTATAATCCATAATAAGCCTTTGTTGTTTTTAATGATTTCTCTGTTTATTATTAATTTTATTAATAGTATTCGTCAAAGTGTTCAAATATACTTTGCAGTTTATACCTGGGGTGATGCTAATTACGTAACTTTAATTGGTATTGCATTAGTAATTGGAATGCTTTTCGGTATGATAATTTCTCCTTTCTTGCTAAGTGTTTATAAAAAAAGAAAAATCTATTTTGTAACTTGTATAATTGCAAGTATTGTTTGTGCTTTACCTTACTTTATTGATTACACTAACGTGATGTTAGGGTTAATATTTACAGGGTTTTCATTTCTTTTTACTGGAATTGTAATGATTATTACAACAAGTATGTTAATGGACACAATAGATTATGCTGAAGAGCAAAATGGTTTTAGATC
>CAZHNE010000123.1:2751-5551 GCA_964533775.1 uncultured Spirochaetaceae bacterium
TGTGAAATCCACTATTTAACTGTTACTGATGGCAGATTAGGTAATTACAACCCTTCACAAAGTTTTGAAAAAACAGTTCAAATAAGAAAAGAGGAAGTAAAATCTGCTGGAAAAGTATTAGGAGCTAGTCATTTTCACTTTTTTGATTACAAAGATGGGTCCTTAGAAGGGAGCAGAGAGTTAAGTTACAAAGTTGCAGAGCTTATAAGAAAAATTAAAAGTGATTTTGTTTTTGTTTGTGACCCCTTTAATTCTTATGAAGCCCATTTAGATCATATTTATGTAGGTCGTGCTGTCTCTCAAGCTGTTGTAAGTAGTTCTTTAGCTTTTTATCCAGAAAATACTAAAACTTCTCCTTTTGAAGTAACAGCTTTAGGATACTATTTTACTAACATTCCTAATACATATGTCGATATGACAAAGTACTTGGACCATCAATTTTCTGCAATGGCTAAACATGAAAGTCAGCTAAGCGGATCCAACTTAGAAATGATTAAAGCATATTTAACAAATCAATATAAAAACTATGCTGTAGCTGAAGGAGGCGAGTATGCCCAAGGTTTTAAATTGTTAAGACCAATTCAGCTTCATTGTGTAACAGAAGCTAACAATATATAAAAAAGAAAATTAATTGATAATAATAAAAACCACTAAAGATACTCATTCTCTTAGTGGTTGTTATATTTGATAATTTTTTTACTAAGATTCAACTTGCATTATAGTATCTAGTATTCTCTCCTCATTATATCTTGTTAAAGCAATACATGCTAAAACACATAACACAGCAGCTGTTATAGAAGCCATTCTATATCCAATTACACCTTGAGCAGCAAAGCCTGTAAATATTAACATAGCAAATGACTGTCCTAATTTAAATGCAAAAGTTCTAGCAGCAAAAAACATCCCGTTTCTGTTCTGTTTTGTATTAATTTCATCTTCTTGAGCAACATCTGCTACCATAGCCTGAGGTAGAATTCCTAAAATAGCCATAGAAACTGAAGCAATTGCAACAATCAACACTCCCCATGCTAAACCACCAAAGCCGATAATTCCTGAAAAAGCTGTTAAAATATAGTCTAAGGCAAAAAGTAAAAATGCAAACATTACCATTTTCTTTTTTCCAAACTTTGGTGCTAGTTTATTTACAATTGGGTACCATAAAAGGGAGAGAGCGGTCATTAATACAAATAAAGTAGCGCTATGACTTTCTTGTAAATTCATTAATGAAACAACAAAGAATGGAAGTCCTGTTTGAAATATTGTTAAGGCTGTAAAGTAAAGAACGTCACTATAAACAAAGGTCCTAAAGTCTTTATTTGAAAAAGTAACCTTTAAAGAAGTAAAAGCATTGTCTTCACTTGGCTCTACTTGTTTAAGTTTTCTTTCATCTATTAAAAAGGTAGGAATTAACATTAATATACAGGCTACAAAGGAAAGAGAACCAAATGTTATTCTCATTGCTGTAACTCTATCGAAACCAAAATTAGAGCTAATCGCTCCCCAAATAACTGGAGCAACGAATGCTAAAGAAGTTCCAACAATAAATGTTAAGGAAATAGCTGTACTAACAGCAATTCTACTTTTTTGGTCATGTCCAATTACTGGAATCAATGCATTGTAAGGAGTACAGTAAATAGTCATACATAAATAGAACCCCATTAATGTTATAAATAGCCAAAATGCATTAATACTGGAAATTGTATTTTTTGGGGCAAAGAAGACTAAAGTCGTAACAATTGAAAATGGAATTGCCACCTTTTTCATAAATGGAATTCGTCTTCCTTTGGGGTTTTTGGATCTATCACTAAGGTTTGCAATTAAAGGATCACTAAAAGCATCAAAAATTCTTCCAATAAAAGTAATTAACCCAATAATAGTAACTACTCTAAAAACTACATGACCTTGCTGAATAAATATTGTTTGACCAGAGAGAATTGACTCCTGAGAAGGTTGATAAAAATAAACAAGCCAGTTTGAAATTAATCCAGCAAGCATTGCCCAACCCATTTGTCCAAGAGCAAAAATCCAAATTATTGATGTCATAGCATCTCCTTTTTGCAATAATAAATTGCTATTTCTATTTGTGTTTTTAACTTTTCTTCAATAGATACTATATCATCTAATGGAATTATAGATGGACTAACAGCACCTTTAATACATGTTTGAAAAAGAGAAGCTGAAGTGGTGTAGTAGAAGTTCTCAAACAGGAAGTCTTCTCTAATAGAACCATCCGTTAGACCCTTTTTGTATATCTTTCTAGCTACAGTGTAGAAAGACTTATAGAGTCTGTTGTAAGAGGTTTCTAGGTCTTTGTCCATTTTATTAAATGATATGTAAGAATCAAATTCTGATAGAAATTTTAAAAATGTTTTCTTTTCTTTATAAAAAAAAGTGTAGAAGGACAATAGTTTTTCTAACTCATCTATTCCTTTTTTATTTATACTTTGTATTGAATTAAGAGAGGGCTTTATATCCTTTACAATTTGCTCTAAATGGTAAACTGCACATTCGCAAATCAAAGTTTTTTTATTATTAAAGTAACGATACAAAGAAGCAACGCCAATTTCAGATTTAGTGGCTATTTCATTTAAAGAAACTTTTGGAATTCCTTTTTTTGCAAATAGTGCTAAACTTACATTATAAACATTTTCAATATTTTTATTTTTATATTTTTTTAACGTTGTAGAATAGTCATCCATCAAGAGCTCCTAATAACATGATAGTTAATCTATCATTATGATAGTGATACTATCATTATAATTTAAGTTTGTCAAAATAAATCTTCAAATAGTTAATTTAA
>CAZHNE010000124.1:0-5522 GCA_964533775.1 uncultured Spirochaetaceae bacterium
TTCATTTTTTTTAGTACTAATTATAAAGCCAACTGTTTTCATAAAAACGCCTCCTTTTTATAAATTTTTTCCCTAAGCTAAAATCTAGTAATAGTAATTAGAAAATAGTTGATGTTAGAATACTAAGTTTGTGAGCTGTCACCTTTATATAGTTGATTAAAAATATAAGTAGTAACTAGATTTATATATTGTTTGCTTTTTTAATAAAGCTGATACGAACTAAGCAAATAAAATAAATATAAGAAATTATATCTATTTTTTACAGATTGTATATTTATTATAACAAAAGCACCTGCAATTAACAAGACTTGTTAATAAAAGGTGCTTTAGTAGTTTTTAATTTATGTTGTAGCTTTTATTTAAATTTCGGAGTTATTTCACCCTTTTCTACTACTAAACAATTTTTTAATACTTCGTTTTCTTGAATTTTATCCTCAACAATACTATCAATAAATGGGCTTACTGCCTTACTAATGTTTATAGAAGCTGAGAATGGGAATACTGAAGGTGTGTAATCAACTACGTAGTGCATTACCCCATCAACAACGTAAATTGGGTCATGTAATGTTGTTGTTTTACTTGTTTCAATTGCCCCAGGAATATCACAACTAACATCAATAATTATTGAATTAGGTTTCATTTTCTTTAAATCTTTTTTATTAATTAAATATTTTCCAGTAGAAGTATCCCATACAAGAGCGTTAACAATAACATCATATTGATCTATATCATCAATTAAATATTTAACGTTGTCTCTGTTGTAAACTATTACATCAGCACCTAATGATTTTAAAATGTTATATGCTCCAAAAGCTACATTCCCTCTTCCTAGCATAGCAACTTTACAGTCTCTTGGAAGTTTTCCATAAGCAGGAAAGGCGTGTAAAATAGCAGCTTCTCCAGCTAATTCATTGTTTTTCCAAAATACTCGTCTGCCGTTGCTTACCATATCTTCAAATGAAAGGACAGATAATTTATTAGTTAGGATATTTTCATCAGTTAATTCACCATGGAAAACAGAAGCTATAAAACCAAATATTGTTCTCCCATCTTTAACTTTGTCTAAGTAATTACCCTCACCAATTTTGTGGTCACAAATAATATCTTTAGCTAAAGCTTCTTCTCTACTTACTATATTAGCTCCAAGATCAAGATAATGTTTGTCGCTATAACCTAATATATCTCCGTATCCTTCTTCAAAAAACAAATAATCTTTATGTTTTAACTTAGCCACATCTTCTGGTATTAATACCCTTCTCTTTTCGCCTTTAATTGGGCTTATTACAAATCCTATAGTTTTGATTATAAAACTCCTTTTATTTCATTTATTTATTTAATTAACATTGCATCACCGTAGCTAAAAAATCTATATTTTTTCTCTACCGCATGTTTGTAAGCATTAAAAATCATATCTTTAGATGCAAAAGCTGATACTAATACTAAAAGTGTGCTCTCTGGGGTGTGAAAGTTTGTTAAAAGTTGATCAACTATTTTAAACTTATACCCTGGTTTAATAAAAAGGTTAGTTCTTGCAAACCCACTCTTTAATAATCCATTTTCATCTACAGCACTTTCTAATGTTCTAACACTTGTAGTTCCTGTTGCTACTATTTTTTGATTATTCTTTTTAGCATTATTAATAATAGAAACAACTTCTTCACTTATGCTAAATCTTTCAAAATGCATGTCATGATCATCTAAGTTTTCACTTCTTACAGGCATAAAAGTTCCCATTCCAACATGAAGTGTTATTTCAACTATTTGAACACCTTTATCCTTAATTTTTTGTAAAATTTGGGGTGTAAAGTGCAACCCTGCGGTAGGAGCAGCTACGCTTCCTTCTTCTTTTGCATAAACTGTTTGGTACCTTGTTTCATCGTTGAAGCTATCTTCTCTCTTTATATAAGGAGGAAGAGGAACGTGCCCATATTCAAGAAACCAATCCTCGGGTATATTTTTATTAAATTGAACGATTTTAGTGCCATCTGATAGTGTTTCTAAAATAACACCTTCTATTCCACCTTCAAAGGTAAATTTTTTACCTGGCTTTTGCTTTTTACTTTTTGTTACCATGCAATTCCAAGTTAAATCATTCTTTTCTTCTAAGAACAAAAATTCAACCCTTCCACCAGTTTCACTAGTAGCGAAAACTCTAGCCTTTCGAACCCTTGAATTGTTTACAACTAATATTGAGTTAGAATCAATTTCGTTTACAAAATCCTCTATGCTTTTATCAAAATATTGCCCTGTTTGTTTATTAAGAACTAATAATTTATCTTTGCCTCTTTGTTCACTAGGAACTTGCGCAACTAATTGTTGTGGTAAATCAAAACTAAAGTCTGAAGTTTTTAAACCACCCTTTATACTATTCATATAAATATTTCCTTGTTATAAAATAGATGTATCTATGTTATTGATTTTAGCAGGTGGTTTTAAATTTAATAACTTATAAGCTTTTGGTGTAACACATCGGCCTCTCGGAGTTCTAATTAAAAAACCTTTTTGTATTAAATAAGGTTCATAAAAGTCTTCAAGAGATTCGATTGCTTCTCCAACACTTATAGAAAGTGTGCTTGCACCAACAGGTCCACCGCCATAAAACTCAATAATAGTTCTTAAAATATTTCTATCCTGATCTTCAAGTCCCATAGGATCAATTCCTAGTCTTGAAAGACCTTCATCTACGATTTTATTTGTAATAACACCATCTCCTAAAACTGTTGCAAAGTCTCTCAATCTCTTAAGCAGTCTGTTTGCAATTCTAGGAGTTCCACGGCTACAACTCGCTAAGCGAAGTAAAGCTTCTTCTTCAATTTTACAATCTATTAAAGTACTACTTCTTTTGATAATTTTACTTAAATCAACTTCATCGTAAAACTTTAAATGGCATGTAATACCGAATCTTGAATGTAAAGGAGATGAAACTTGGCCAGCTTTTGTAGTAGCTCCAATTAATGTAAAGTTAGGAAGAGGAATTCTCATTGTTCTAGCTGCAGGACCTTGCCCTATAACCCAGTCAATTTCAAAATCTTCCATAGCTATATATAACATTTCCTCAAGCGCTGGTTTTAAACGATGAATTTCATCAATAAAAAATATTGAACCTTCATTTACGTTTGTTAAAATACCTGCTAAATCTTTAGGCTTTTCTAAAGCAGGAGCACTAGTCATTCGAATTTCTTTGCCCATTTCATTTGCAATAATACTTGCTAATGTTGTTTTTCCAAGACCAGGAGGTCCTATTAGAAAAGTATGGTCCAATGCTTCATTTCTTTCTCTAGCTGCTTGAATAAAAACTTTTAAATTTTCTTTAAGTTGTTTTTGACCTTGGAAATTTTTAAGTTTTTTAGGCCGTAAAATATTCTCTTGCTCTTCATCACTTGTTTGAAAAGTTGTTGAAACGAGAGAATTAGCTTTTAATAGATCAACATCTTGTACATTTTCTTCAAAATCACTCATAAATTTCCTCTAACTCAAATTTGATATTGCTAATCTAAACAAAAATGATTCTACATCGTGAGTAGATAGTTTATCTAACTTTTCTTTGTTAGATTCATATAGCTTGTAAATCTCTTTTTGAGCTTTAGTCCTATCGTATCCCATATCTACTAAAGCGACAATTAGTTCGTTAAATCTGTCCTTATGAGGATAATCGTGTATATCTACCTGATCGTTTTCATCCATAACTAATTTTCCTCTTAATGCTAATATTAATTTGGATGCTGTTTTTTTTCCAATACCTGGTAGTTTAGAAAGACCTGCGATATCACTATTGTCTAGCATAACTACAAAGTCTTTAAACTTTACTCCACTCATTATTTTAAGTGCGCCTTTTGGGCCAATACCTGAAACATTTTGAAGTTGTGTAAAAAAATCCCTCTCTAATTCATCATAAAAGCCAAACAATACCATCGCATCTTCTCTATGCTGTAAAAAAGTTACTATTCTTACATCAGTTTTTTCAGTTAAAGCACTTAATTTAGAAGCAGTTGAAGTTGCAACTAACAAATCAAATTCAATACTCCCACTTTTAATAATAACATTTGTAGAGGTTATGCTTGTAATATCACCGTGAACTGCATTTATCATTTTAAAATCCTATTCATTGAACTTTCATATGTTGCTAAACAAAGAGCTGCTGCAAGAGCATCAGCTGCGTGATCAGGTCTAGGTCGTTTTGCTAAACCTAAATGTAATTTTACCATTTCCTGAACTTGTTTTTTGTCTGCATTACCGTAGCCGGTTATAACAGATTTTATTTGTAAAGGCGAATATATTTTTACATTGAGTTTTAGTTGCAATAATTTATGAGTAGCTGCGCCTATAACTTTTGCTACAGACAAGGCTGATGATGAGTTTTTAGTAAAATATATGTCTTCTATTGAACATATATCAACATTGTATTGCTCAGCAATTTTACCTATTTGCTCCGCTATTGTGAAAATCCTCACACTAGTCTCTGTTTCCTTCTTTGTAGTAATTACACCAAAAGAAACAGGCCGGGATTTGTGATTTTTTGTATCGATAATTCCCCAGCCTGTATTTGCTAATCCCGGATCGATGCCAAGAATGCGCATATTTATTATTCTTCATCCTCATAGTCATCTGGAATATCTAGGTTTGTTGATACTTGTTGTACGTCTTCTAAATCTTCTAGTCTTTCAATAAGTTTTAATACTTTTCTAGTTTTTTCATGATCTAGGGTAATCATTTGCTCAGAGATTTTTTCTATACCAGCTGATTCTTGCTCTAAGTTAGCTTCTTGAAGTGCTTCTAAAACATTAGCAAAATCAGTAAAAGCAGTTGTTACTTGAATTAAGCCATTTTCTGTTTCAACATCTTCTGCGCCATTTTCTAATGCGATTTCAAAAATCTCTTCTTCAGTATATTTCTCTTCGCTATACATTATGATGCCTTTAGTTTCAAACATGTAGGAAACACAGCCGGTTTGTCCAAGAGAACCACCTAATTTAGTTAGTGTTGATCTTACTTCACTTGCTGTTCGGTTTTTGTTATCGGTTAATGTATCTACAATTATAGCTACACCACCAGGGGCATAACCTTCATAGGATAATTCATAATAAGTAGAAGTATCTTCGTCTCCACTACCTTTTTTAATAGCTCTATCAATATTATCTTTAGGCATGTTTTCAGTTTTTGCCTTTAAAATAGCTGTTCTTAAAGTAGCATTGGATTCCGGATCAGGGCCACCCGTCTTTGCTGCGACTGTGATTTCTTTAATAAGTTTTGTAAACATTTGTCCGCGTTTTGCGTCTGCTTTACCTTTTTTGTGCTTAATTGTAGCCCATTTACTATGCCCTGACATAAATACCTCTTTAAATATAATAAAATTTGTGACTAATTATATATTTTTTTTATAACTAGAGTTCGGTAAACCCTTCTAAAAAAATATCACATAGTCTAAGAAAACTCAAGCTTTGTTTGAATTTCACAACTTTTTTATTCTAAACCTTAATTGAATACTTAAGTGCAAGTTTAAAAAATAATTTAGTTGCAATAAA
>CAZHNE010000125.1:0-5492 GCA_964533775.1 uncultured Spirochaetaceae bacterium
CCCCAATAGCACAAATGATGTTAAAAAGGTTATAAAAGTCATTGGTAAATTTGATGTTTACATGCAAGTTCTTTTTGGCAGTGACAGTCCATTTTTTAAAGATATTAAACGTAATCTAAAGTACTACTTTAGTACCTTTATAATTTGGATTATTCGATTTATTGCTACCAGCATTGCTATAATGAGAATGCAAATGCCAATGGAAAAGTTTTTAAATAAACTAATAAAAAATGATTCTTTAAGAGATATCATTTCTCAACACTTTTTTAAAAGCACTCCCGCTTTCTTTGCTATGAGTTATTTTTCACTATATCCAGACTATTACTACCCTAAAGGGGGTGTTGGGAGTATTCCTAAGGCTTTAAGTGATCGTCTTATAGAAATTGGCTCAGAAGTAAAAATCAGTACAGAGGTTGTAAAGCTTGATGCTCTTAAAAAAGTCTTAACTGATTCTAAAGGAAACCAATACTCCTACGATAAACTCATTTGGTGTGCTGATATGAAATATCTTTACAGAATGATTTCTGCTAATGGTTTTACTTCACCAATAAAAACAAAAATTTTAAAAGAACAAGAAAAGATTCTTTCAAGTCGCGGTGCAGAATCTATATTCACTCTCTTTTTAGCCGTTGACTTACCTCCCTCTTACTTTAGTGGAATATCAGAAGGTCATTTCTTTTACACTCCCTCTAAAGAAGGACTTGGTGAGCTCCATCTCTCTAAACTTTCTTCAATACTCGATAATTGGGAAAGTCTAAATAAAGAGGAATTCTATAACTGGTTAAAAGCTTTTTGTGAGAAAAACACTTATGAAATATCTATCCCAGCTCTTAATGATAGTAGTACTGCTCCTAACGGAAAAACAGGTCTTGTTATCAGTTTCCTCTTTAGTTATGAATTAACTAAAAGAATTGAAGAAGAGGGTTGGTATGATGAGTTTGAAAAGAAAATTAGCAGTTTTATGATACAAACTCTTAGCGACTCAGTTTACAAAAAGTTAGAAGAAAATGTCATTTTCTCCTTTACAGCTAGCCCTAGAAGCTTAGAAAGAAGAGTAAGTAGTTCAGAAGGAGCCATTGTTGGTTGGTCATTTGAACAAGATGTTCCAATTTCTGCGGGTATGTTAAACATGAAAGAAGCTGTAGTTACTCCTATACCTGATCTCTACAGAGCAGGACAGTGGACAGTTAGTCCTGCAGGGTTACCTACTTGTATAATGACTGCAAAAATAGCAGCTGATAGGGTACACAAAGAGTTATCTTAAAGTTTCTTATCTCTGATATTAAAACAAGCACATTTCTAGTGCTTATTATTAACACACTGGTTAATTCAACAAAGCTCCCTAAAACAATATTAGGGAGCTTTATTTACTTTAAACAAAAAAGGATTTATTTTTAAATTTAGTTAAACAACAGACTTATTGTATTCACTTATTGCACCCTCATCCATTTTATAAACTCTATCAGCAATCGACATTGTAGATTCTCTATGAGATACTAAAATGAAAGTGTTTTTATGTTTCTGATCTTGGATAGCTTTAAGGATAATACCTTCATTTATACTATCAACATTACTAGTTGGTTCATCTAGGAGAATTAATTTTGACCCGCGTAAAAAAGCACGCGCAAGACCTATTCGCTGCTTTTCTCCAGCTGAAAGGTTTCCGCCCTGAAATCCGACTTTACTCTTATACCCATCAGCAAGTTGCATTATAAAGTTGTGTATAGAAGCTTTACGACAAGCTGTTTCTATCTCTTTTCTTGTAGCATTTGGCTTAGCTATAAGAAGGTTTTCCTCTATAGTGTCATCAAATAAGTAAGTTGTCTGACTAACCATAGTTACATTATCAAGTAAGCTTTGAGAATTAATACTGTCGATATCTACTCCGTTAAAAGCAATAACACCGCTGTCTTTTTGCCAAAATCTCATTAAAAGTTTTAATAGGGTCGACTTTCCACAACCAGAACTTCCTACTATGCCAACAATTTCACCTTCATTAACATTCATATTAACGTTTGTTAAAACTTGATTTTCATCATCCCTACTATATGAGAAATTCAAATTGCTAATATTGAGGTTTTTAAAAGAAACATTTTCTTTATTTAAAACTGGATAAATTGCAGGAGTTTCTTCTAATAGATTTAAAACTCTATCCCCACTAGCAAAAGTTTGAGTTAAGTTTCCAGGAAGAGCAGATATTGCAATCACTGGACCGAAAGAACCTAAAATAGTAACAACTCCTATAATCATTCTACCAAGGGATAATTGCCCACTGATAACAAGTAAAACACCAACAACAAGTGATAAAAAGCCAAACAGGGAAACAAAGAAATCAGTAACTGATGAAGACTTTATAATATTATCTTTCATAACCTGCATTTCATCTAGGAGTTTCTGAGATCGCTTATCTACTTCCTTCTCCCGTTTATCACTAGCATTGTTTAAAACAATATCTTTTATTCCTTTTATGCTATCTAAAAAATATGCACTAAATGAAGAAAACTCCTTTCGATATTTTACACCTGAAGATTTAAGAATATCTGAAAATTTTAGGGGTATTATAATTCCAATAATTAAAAAACTTAGTAGTGAAACAAGTGATAAATACCAACTTGAAACAATTCCAACAAACACTAATACCGATATTGAAACAATAATTGCAATACATATAGGTGAAATTGTATGAGCATAAAATACTTCAAGTGTTTCAATATCTGAGCTTATCATCGAAATAATAGAGCCTTTCTTTTTAGTTTCAAGTTTAGCGGGAGAAAGAATTCTTAAAGATGAAAATATTTTATCTCGTAAAACAGCTAGTAACTTAAATGCAATATAGTGATTAAAATACTGCTCAAGATACCTAAGTATTCCTCTTAAAACGCCACACCCTATAGCCAATATAATAATTGCTTTGTAAGAAAGAAAAACAGCTTCTCCAAGAGCTTTAGCTATCCCAACAGCACCTAAAACAGTAACTCCCATTGCACAAAAGAATCCAAGAGATCCGTTAATTACTGCAAGAAACATTATATAGGAAAGATTTCCAAGTAAAAGTAAAAGCTTTGTCATAATTTTTGCACCACTACGACGCACAACTACTGCTTTATTCATACTACTGCCTCCAACCTATATGCATTTTCAAATGATTGTTGAGTATAATACAATTTTGCATAACCACCATTTTTCTTTAATAATTGCTCATGTGTACCCTTTTGACAAAGTTTTCCTTCTTCCATAAAATATATTCTGTTAGAATCAACAACATTAGCAAGTCTGTGAGATATAAGGATAACTGATTTTGTTTTAGAGAGCTGCTTAATGTTTTCCATAATTATCAGCTCGCTTTCTATATCAATATTGCTTGTAGCTTCGTCAAAAATATATGTTTTCTTATTAGCTAAAAGATTAATTGCAAGAGCAAGTCTTTGTTTTTGACCACCTGAAATATTAATAGCATCTTCACTTATCACTTTATCCAGCCCACCATTTTCATTTATAAAATCAAGGAGATTAACGCTTTTAAGAGCCTCTTGCATTTCTTTATCAGTAGCATCTTTATTTGCTAACAAAAAGTTTTCTCTAACTGAACAGTTAAAAATATATGTGTCGTAACTAACTACGGCTATTTTTGAATAATAAGAATCTCGTGATACGCTTTCTATATCTTTCTCCCCAACAGTAACCTTCCCCTTATCCCCTCTCAAAGAACCAAGAAGAATGTTAGCAATGGTAGATTTTCCACATCCTGATTCTCCTACAATAGAAGTAAATCCAACTTCAGGAAAATCCATTGTGACATCTTTTAAAATTTTGCGTTTCTCATCATAAGAAAAACTAACATTTTGTAAATGTAATTGCGTTGTTTCAACCTTTTCACTTCCCCATTTTGGTTCAGGCAATTCTAGTAAGGTTAAAATTTTCTTACCCGCAGATACACCGTTCATAGCAATGTGGAAAGCACTTCCAAAAGCTCTAAGAGGTAAAAAGAATTCAACTGCAAGAAGTATTAAAAAAAGAGCAACAAAGGGGGAGAGCCCCGTTTGATTTACACTAAGAAGTGCAAAGGCAATTCCAACAGCAGCTCCTCCGTATGCTATAAGATCCATAATAGTAGTACTAGCTAACTGCATTACTAAAACTTTCATGGTTATTTTTCTAAACTCTTCAGCACTTTTGTTAATTTTTTTATGTTGAATTTCATCATACTGAAAGATTTTCAATTCTTTTAACCCTTGAACACTATCGAGAAAAACATCTCCCATAGATGTATATTTCGACCAATACTTCGTAAATATTCTATTTGCATATTTTGAAACAGCTACAATTGATAAAGGAATTAAAGGAACACAAGCTATTAGAACAAGTGCGAATCGTAAGTCTAACCATAGGGTAATAAAAAACAAAATAACAGGAGCTATCATCGCATAAAAAAACTGTGGGATGTAAGCAGAATAGTATGTATCAAGTTGCTCCACGCCTTCTATAGCTACTTGTGTAAGGGCTGCTAAACCTAAATCTTTGTTAGTATCAACACCTAAAGTTACTATTTTCTTATATATTCTTAGTCGAATATCTTTTTTAACTTTTCTTCCAAGTATATCTTTATATTTAGCTGTTAAGTTTATTGAGATATATCTAACAACTATACTTAGAAGAGCTACTAAGGTTGGTAAAATATAACTGTTTAAACTATTAGTTTTTAGAGTAAGATAAATTATAAAACAAATGCTTGCAGTGGTAGCAATATTAGCACACAACCTAAGGACCATTAGAGCTACTGTGTAATACATGTACTTTTTTTCTTTTTCAACTAATACCAAAAGGCTTTTATTTATCATATATTATTCTCACCTTCTATTGTTTCTACCCAAAAAGTAAAGTAAATAATATGAAACAGCCATACAAAAGTAAGTACAATTCGCCCAACAACTACAGCGTGCATCATAGCAAAACCTATGCCCATCAAAATTGATACTAAAATCATAATGCGCACCTTTGTTTTTACTGTCATTCCACATCCTTCGATATAACTTTCTAAGTTACATTTATAGAGTTTTGTGCTTTTAAACCAAGCATCAAGTTTAGGAGAGCTCTTTGTAAAACAAACAGCCGCTAAAAGCAAAAAAGGGAACGCTGGCATTAAAGGTAAAATAGCACCTATAGCTCCTAATCCAACACCAATAAAACCTACCACCATGTAAATAAAGTTTTTAAACTTCACTCCTACCTCCAACCAAACTACTTTTTTTAAAAAAATCTAATAAGTGTAATAAAACTTCTTTTGGACAAGAAAATATAAGATATGGACCACTAAAGCGCATAACAGAACGAATTTGCTCTCTTTTTTCTCTACCATAACAATGAACAGGACAAGAAGAACAAAATGTTTTCGTTTCTATAAAAGGACATTTATCAACTTTTTCTATTGCATATAAATTAAGTTTTTTACATTCTTCACACAACCCTTTTCGTGTTTTGTGCTTCTTTTTGCA
>CAZHNE010000126.1:0-5482 GCA_964533775.1 uncultured Spirochaetaceae bacterium
TAACAAGATGATTTGCGAAACATTATAAAAAGAAATATTTAGCTTGTTAGATACAAGGCAATAGTGTAAAATAAGAGGAATATTTTTTTAAGGAATAGTTAATGATTAAAAAGGGATTAGTCATATTAAACCCAAATGCTAATAAGGGAAAATCCAGGAAATTAAAGTCTTTTATTGAAAAAGAATTTGTAAAAGCAAATATAGATGTAGATATCATAATTTCTAATTCAATTGATGATTGTCGGGAAATAGCTTATAATGCTGTAGGTAAGTATGATTTTATAACTGCTGCCGGTGGGGATGGAACTGCTAATGAAGTAGCGGACGGTTTAATTAGAGGCTCAGAGAAGCTTAATTTGGAAGTAAAAGACAGGCCATTATTTTCTATTTTTCCCATAGGCCGTGGTAATGATTTTGCTTGGGCGCTGAGTATTAGGAAAATGAGTATTCCTGATTTGATAACTAAAATAAAAAATAAAGAATATAGAACAATTGATGTTGGATATTGTATAGGCGGCAAATTTAAAGAAGGCGCACATTTTGTTAATGGCTTAGGCATTGGCTTTGAACCTTCTGTGAATTTTATTGCTAGCGAATACAAAAGGGTTACTGGAACATTAAGTTATGTTTTAGCAGTAATATATATGTTAAGGAATTTTCCTGAACCTATGAGCTTAAAAGTTGAAAAAGAATCAGGAAATATTAATCTTGAAACACAGCAGCTATCCATAGGGAATGGACAAAGAATGGGGAGTGCCTTTTTAATGACCCCAAAAGCAATTTTAGATGATGGATATTTTGATTTTGTGTATGCTAATAGGCCAATACCAAAAAAAGGTCTTCTAAAAAAAGCTTTAAAGTTTTTATCAGGCAAGCAATTAGAAGACGATTATTTTTCTTTTACAAGAGAAAAGTGGATAAATGTTTATTCTGAAAAAAAAGATATGCCTATACATATTGATGGTGAAATGGTTGGAAAAACTGTTGAAAAAATAGAAATTACAATAAAAGAAGCATCTATACGAGTGATTTGCTAATAATTAAAATAAAATGCAAAAAAGTTTGAAAAAAACTAAAAATATAGTGTATGATGATAGAGTGTGTTATAATAATTTGCCTATTGAAGATTTTGTTATTATAATATAGGTTATTATGTTCTAGTGATGTCATTAGATTTGAGGAGAAAACTTTGGGTAAGGAATCAGTTCCAGCAATACATTTTTATGATCAAGATTTTGTCGACATGTATAATCGTACATGGGTATGGATAAATGAACAATGGAAAAGTGGCTCAGAACAAAACGGATTTGTTGGGGATTACTTGTCATATCCAGAGCAAAAAACATTTAATCAGTTTGAAGCATGCATGTCAGCATTGTTTTTAGTTTATAGTAATCAAAAACACTCTCCATTTGCTTTAATAGATTATTTTTATTCTAAACAAGAAGAAGATGGGGCTATAAGAAGCGATTACTCAATAAAAGATGGAACACCAATTCAATCCCCAGAAAACCCTTTAGGTTTAGCACCTTGTTTATTAGCATATGTTGAATTTACTTTTTATCATAAAATTGGAAATAAAAAAAGACTGAAGGACATAGTGCCAAAGTTAGAAAGTTATTTCGAATGGATGACTGAAAACTTTAAGGCTGAGAATGGGTTGTTTTCAGTTCCTCTCTCTGCTTGTGTAAGTGGAAACATTCCTAGAAAGGATTGTGTTTACCCTGTAGATTTCAATGCTCAATTAGCTATTAATGCTTTATACATGTCTGCTATAGGCGACATTTTAAATGATAAAGAACTTAGTTTTAAATATAAGAAAATGTATTTTGGGCTTAAAACAAGAATAAATAGCCAAATGTGGGATGACGATAAACAGTTTTATTTTGATTTAGATAGTAAAGGCAAAAAAGTAGGTGAAAAATTTATTGGAGCCTATTGGACTTTGCTAGCTGAAATCCCAAATGATGAAAGAGCATCTTTTTTAATAGAAAAATTACAAGATCCAAAAGAGTTTGGAACAGACAATCCTTTCCCTGGTTTACCTGTAAGTTCACCGAACTATAGTGAGTCTGGTGAAGGTTGGTGTGGAGGCGTTATTCCTATTAACACCTTTATGGTAGTTAAAGGATTAATGAAATATGATGAATTTGTTTTTGCACGAGAGTGTGCAATTCGTCATTTATATTTTATCTTAGACACATTCCATCCAGATATAGATAAAGTCGACGATGTTTGGGAAGGCTATTTACCAAATAAAGAAGGTAAGAGCGTAAGTTCAGATATGGCCGATTTCCCTAGAAAAAGACATTTACCTATGAATGGTCTGATTTCTATTGCTTTAATGATTGAAAATATTATAGGTATGGAAATTTCTCTTCCAAGAAAAACAGTCGATTGGACTATGACTAGTAGAGAAGCTATGGGAATAGAAGGACTTTCTTTGAAAAGAAATATTATTACAATTTTAAGTAATAAAAATGCTAGGGGTTGGGAAATCCGTTTAGAAAGCGAAAAACTTTATTACTTTACAATAGAAATCCTTGATGAAGATAAGAAAAAAACACTTCCGATTCCATCAGGTAAGTGTTCAATGTTGGTAGACAAGTTATAATGGCATGCTTTGGTAAAATAATCGGTGGCCTTCTTGGGTTAAGTTTAGGCGGTCCCATTGGGATGATTGCTGGAATGGCATTTGGAAATCTTTTCGACAATGCTGAGCCTTATAGTCAAAACGCTTCTAGCACAAAATACTATGAGTTTGGACATAGAAGGATGAACAGAATAGAGCAACGTAATATGTTGTTCTTTGTTGGTGTTTTTTCATTACTAGCAAGATTAACACAAGCTGACTCTAAAGTAAGCAATGAGGAAAGAGCTGCTGTAAACAAGTTTATAGATGAAGATTTACACTTAGACGCTGCCTCTAAAGATGCTGCAAGAAGAGTTTTTGAGGCTGCACTAGTTAATGAGGGAACTGTTGAGCAATTTGCTAAACAACTATATTCAGGATTCAGTCATGACCAAGCAATATTACAATTAACAATTGATGCTTTATTTAAGGTAGGTATTTCTGACGGCAGTTTATCCATAGAAGAAGAGAATCTTATTAAACAGGTTATCGCTATATTTAGGTTTTCTCCATCATATTTTGATGGTATGAAAAATAAATACTCAACCTCTAATTCTCTTGAGAGTGCATATATGACTTTGGGAATTAATAAAAACGTCACAGATTCAGAGGTGAAAAAAGCATATAGAAAGTTAAGTATTGAATATCATCCTGATACTATAGCCTCAAAGGGCCTACCAGAAGAATTCTCTAATTTTGCTACTCAAAAGTTTAGAGAAATTCAACAAGCCTATGAAAAAATAAAAAAAGAAAGAAATTTTAATTAAATATTTAAACATGTAGAGTAAAAGCTTTGCATGTTTTTTTGAGGTTTAATAATGATTAATGGAACGATTGTATTAGAAGGTGGAGCAAACAGAGGCGTCTTTACAGCAGGAGTTTTAGACTTCTTAATTGACAGCAACATCTATTTTTCTAATATAATTGGCGTTTCTGCTGGTGCTAGTAATGGATTAAACTATGCCTCACACCAAAGAGGGCGATCTAAAAAAACTATTATAATCGATAATAAAAAAAATCAATATATAAATAAATTCGGACTTCTAACTGCTAATGTATTTGATATGGATAAGCTATTTATTGACTTTCCAGAAAAAACATTTCCTTATGATTATAAATCATATATAAAGCATGGTCACGATGTAGAACTTGTCGTAACGAACTGTTTAACAGGAAAGTGTGAATACTTACGTATTGACCCATATAAGCGCGATATGGAGAGTTGTAGAGCCTCTTGCAGCATGCCATTAGCTGCACCTGTTGTAGAAATAGACTCTATTGCTTATGTCGATGGGAGTGCCTCAAATTCAATACCCCTAGATAGGGCTCAAGAAAAGAAAAGTAATATTATAATTTTAGTACTAACACAGAATGCAAGCTATGTAAAAAAGAAAAACGGCAAGCTTACGAAATTTCTCATCTCTAAAAAGTATAAAAAATATCCAAATATTATTAATTCTTTAGAAAATAGAGCTGATAGATATAACAGCCGAATTAATGAAATAAAAAGGTTGGAAAAAGAAGGAAAAGTTTTCGTTATTCGACCACAGGTTGAGACTATTTCTCATTTAGAGCAAGATGTTACTAAGTTAGAAAAATTCTATAATCACGGATATGATTTAATGAAAGATAAAAAAGAAGATCTTTTAAATTATATAAAAAAACAGTCCCAAGTTTGAGACTGTAGTTTTTAGAATTTTATTCGACCTCTTAGTGATCGAGCTACTGTAATTTTATCAGCGTATTCAATATCTCCACCAATTGGTAATCCACTAGCTAATCTGGATATTTTTATATCAGTATCCTTTAAAAGCTGTCTTATGTACAAAGCAGTAGTATCACCCTCTTCAGTTGGATTTGTTGCTATAATTACCTCTGTAAAAGATCCTTCTTTTAATCTTTTTATAAAGTTAGAGAAGTTCAACTGATTAACTCCTACTCCGTCAATAGGGCTTATTGCCCCACCTAATACATGAAATAAGCCATCATACACTCCACTCGAAAGTAGTGTAACAACATCCTGAGGCTGTTCTACAATACAAATAGTAGATTGGTCTCTTGATAAGTCCGAGCAGATTGGACAAGGATCTGTTTCAGTAAAACTTCCACATACAGAGCAAGGGAAAATTTTATCTTGAATTGTAGCAATTTCTTCACCTAAAAGTTTATTATAACCACTGTCAGTTTTTATTAAGTGATATGCTAAGCGAGAAGCTGTTTTAGGACCAATGCTTGGTAAACGACTTAAATGCTCAATTAGATTTTCTAAAGCACTCATTAGTTTTGTCCAAACAAATTACCAAAAGAGCCTGCCATTTTAGCACTTTCTTCTTGTAGCTTTTTTTGTAAGTTTTCTGACGCACTGTTAAATGCAGCTGCAATTAGTACTTGTAATGTATTAACATCTTCAGGATCAACAATTGTTTTGTCAATTATTATATCAGTTATGTTATATTTCCCGTTGATTGTAATCTCAACCATACCTGCACCAGAAGTTCCAGTTGCAAATATTGTTTCTAGTTGGGATTTCATTTCATCAACATTTTTCTGTAAGTCTTTCATGTTTTTCATCATTTCAAATGGATTCATATTTAATTAGGTTTTAAAAACCTTCCTCCTATAATAATAATTCTACCTTATTAGTTAATAAAGTTTTTTAAAGAATTAGTCAACTTCTTCTATTTTTCCTCTAAACATTTTCCTTGTTTCTTCAACAAAAGGATCGTTTAGATTTTTATTTTGTCTTTTAGGCAGCACTTTTTCTAATTCAAAAGATATTGGGCCAGAATAACCGCAAATTCGATTTATTGCAGCTCTTATTATTCTTTCATTTTCTTTCATTATTGTTAG
>CAZHNE010000127.1:0-5464 GCA_964533775.1 uncultured Spirochaetaceae bacterium
CCCTTTGTAAAATCTAAACAAGTACCGCTAGGGTATCTAGTTTTTTGAACCCATTTATCAGGTATTGAATCAAGACCATATTTAGCACCAAGAATTGCACCAGCTACAGCACCAATAGTATCAGCGTCTCTAGCAAAGTTACCAGCTAGTATTACACCTTTTTTAAAACATGAGTGTTCTAATTTTAAACAAGCAAATGCTGCTGGAATAGCTTCAGCTGTTGTTGCCCAGGTGGTTGTTCTTAATTCATCGTGAAGAGGCATCCAACAATCTATAATCTCTTGTCCTTCAACAATTTCCATTGCTTTCATCATAGAATAATATAACCAACTTTCTTTTGGGATAACAGCAATAGATTGCTCAAATATTTCATCCCAAGAAGCGTCTACCATTGCTAGTGCAACAGCTACAGCCACAGCTTGTGCTCCCCAAACTCCATCTCTGTAATGACTAACTTCAGCATCAATTCTAGCAAGTTCTAAAGCTCTATCAATTTGGCCAGCACAAACAATACCAACAGGTGGAATTCTCATTGCAGTTCCATCACTCATATGAAAAGTGTTAAACTTACCACTTTGTGGTGGTCTTAAGCCTCTTTTAAGGTTTTCAGCAGCTCTGATTTCACTCTTGCCACCTCTTTTAAATTCGTCTTGAACTACAACATCTTCAAGCCATGCATTAACAACATCTTCGCTTGTGAAATTACCTTTAGCTTTAATTAAGATTTTAGCTGTAAGAAGGGCAAACTCTGTATCATCAGTACTCCAAGCAGCTCCCTCATTAAAGTCGGTGGTTATTCCATAATTCACCCTGTTTTCTTGCATTCGAGCGGCATCACCAAAGCTATCGCCAATAGCGAGCCCAGATAAAGCTCCGCAAGCTCTATTATCCCTAAGTTCTTTATTTTCTCTTAGTTCTTTTACTGTTAACATAATTGACTCCTATAACTCATTGACGTATAAAGTGTTAAATGATGATCTTCCACCATCTTGCATAGAAAAGCCAACCATTCCATAGCTGTAACTATTATCTTTACAAGTTAACTGTAATTTATCGTCTATAAATAATGTAAAACTATCGTTTTCACTCATAAATTTTATATTATAATTTTTATTATTTTCTATTTTAAATTCTTTTTTAGCTAGTACTTCAAACTTTCCATTCACAGTTTTTCCAATGACTATAGAGTTTTTATAAAAACCAGCATAGTAACCTCTTTGGGCACCTTGAACTCTTAATGCTAATAAAGCACAATTTCCACTATCAATTCTTACTTTACTTTTAACTTCTACATCCTTAGTATAGTAGTTTCCAGTAACAGCTTCTCCATGGTTTAAACACATTACACTTAGATAATCATCTTCTATATCCCAAGCACCATGATTTATTGAGAAAGGAGTAATTGTTCTAAACTCTGATTTTTGTTTTGCCATATCAATTGAATAAGAGGCTTTGCCTTTTATTTCAAAATCATCAAGGTATAAAAAACCATAATCGTAAACTTTAACTCTTGAGTTAGATTTTAATTCAATACCAATCTCATCACAAACAGCTCCGTTTAAATCTGGAATAGTAAATTCTACCTTAGTCCAAACGTCATCGCTAAGTGTTAAGCTATTTGAGTATACAATTTCTTTTGTTGTACTATTTCTAACATAAGGGGTTACTATAAAATCAGATCCACCTGAAAACTTATCGCTATAAATAAACATGCTTACATTTTGGTTACTGTACGCAGTAGGGGAAAAGGCAGGAGAATATCTCTCATCATCAAAATCATCCATTCTATAGAAGTTTTTGTAGTAAATTCTACTCGCTTCTCCACGTTTCATTCTGTCATATATAACTCTTAAGCTTCCATTTCCAGAATTTGAGAATTCAGTTGAATGACTTATTTGAGTTTGGTTGGAGTTTGAAACTCTAAATCCATGAGTAGAGCCAGGTAATTCAAAATCAAACTTTATTTCACCTTTGTTCACTTTACAAAGAGAGGGAACTTTTTCGCCTCTTAATTTGTAAGCCCATCCAACAAGTTCCTTTACATATGTAGGAACATCTAGAGTATTTAAGTATCCACTAATGCCACTAAGTGCGATAAAATCATTTATAGGCTTTCTATAACAGTCCTTTAAAGTAGATAAGCCTTCTTTAACTCCCATAATTGAGCCAACATTACCTGCGTTACAATCAGTATCCCAACCGGCCATAGTAGCAATTTCAATTACTTCATTAACATCTTTTCCATAAAGCATCGACATTATACAAACACCCGCATTTGGGATTATGTGACAAACGCCCGGATACTTATCATACCCCCAATTATCTTGTAGGAATTTAAGACAATCTTTCCAGTTTTCACCCTTTTCTTTGTGAAAATCGATTACAGCTCTTGTTACTTTACTATATGTAGAATCTTCAGGAATAAACTTTAATCCAGTTTGAATTATTTTGTTTATATCATCACAGACATAAGCTTCTGCTATACATGCGGCCATAAAAGCAGCACCATATAAACCTTCTCCATCATGAGAAACACATGCTGCAGTTTTAGCATAATCACTTGCTTTTTTTGGGTTTCCTGGCCATACAAATCCCCATGTATCAATAAAGATTTGACCACCGATTTGCTCAGCTCTTGCTTGTCCGTTAGTTTCTATGCTTCCACTTTGAGGCGGATTAATTCCATTTCTTAAATTTAGATACGCAGTATGTTCTGTTGAAACACCGTATCCTCCCCACCAAAACATTCCTATTTCTTCTCTTGAGTAATTCAACCAAGCTTGTGCTACATCTTTTGCACGGAGTTCTTCTTTATAATTACCATCATCAAGAGCTCTTAAGAAATAGACAGGACCATTTACATCGTCATCAGCTGCAAAGTTTTTAAACTCTTTAACATAATCAGTAATAGTTCCATAAGCTCTCTCGATTCTTTCTGAAGTCCAAACTGTTGGTTCTACAGGAGCTCCTAATCTTATTCCTGCATTCATTGCAAGAAAACCTGCATAGGTTTTATCAATTAGTTTTTCCAAATTTAATTTCATATTAATCCTCTAATATTCCCATCTACCCAATTTGGATAGATGGGAGATTTAACTAAACAATAATTAAATAATTATTATTATAAAACAGTAGCTAAGTATTCACTGATCTTTGTTCCACCAGCGTTATTCCATTTTGTTACAAATTCATCAAAACTATCTACACTTCTTTCGCCACGAATGATAGCAGTAGAATATTCTGTGTATAATTTGTCCATAGAATCCTTGAGAGGTAATAAATCTTCAGGAAGAATTGCATTTACATCTGATGCATAATATTCTTTCATCATATCTAATGATTTAATACCAGGATCACTCATAACTTTACCAACAACGTTAGTTGTATCAAGACCGTTTAAAGTATCCCAGAAACGTGCCCACCATTGTGGGAAGTTTTCGGTTAATTCAATAGTACCATCAGCTTTAACTACATGGTGCATACCTTCGATACCTAATTTATCTATGGCTCTACCTTCTTTTGATGCCATAAAGTCTAATACAGCAAATGCTGCATCTTTAACTTCAGACTCTGAGTTAATACCAAATCCACGACTATCTTTAGTTACATCAACACTTATATAAGCTTGGCCAACACCTTTAGCAGGAGGTAATACTACCAACTCTGCAGCTTCACCATTAGTTTGAATCATTTTGTTGTTATAAATATTTATAACAGCACCTGAAGTTCCGTTGATTAAACCTGATTCGCCTTCGTAGAAAGCTTTTTCTTTTGTGTCCCATTTTTTAGTAATATAATTGTTGTCGAAGAGACCATCTCTATAAAGCTTTGCATAATAAGCTAATTTGTTTTTTTCAGCTTCTGTTGCTTTTGTATAAACCCATTTTCCGTTTTCTTTTGTTAATGTAGTAGTTACGCCAAATGCATGGTTGAAAACAGAGTCTAGTTTAAGAATTGTTCCATCAGTAGTTAAAGGCCAAGGACAAAGACCAGTATCTTTCATTTCTTTTAAGAAATTATAATAATTATCTGGTGTTGGATTGTCCATTAATGCCTTAGAAGAAGATAGTTGGTTAAACCAGTCTCCTCTAACAACAGGAACACTTACACGTGGTGGTGCTAACCATAATAAATAAGGATAGTTTTTAAGTCTTTCTGTATTGTGTGCATCCATAATGTTTTTAACATTTTTAGATGATTCAATATAAGGAGTTAGATCTTCTAATAATCCTTCTTGAGCGATTGGTAAGTCTCCACCTTGGAAATAAATTAAATCAGGTGTAATTTGTCCAGTTCTAAATGCAATAGGTACAACTGTTGCATATGAGCCTGAAGGAGCATTTAATATCTCTAATTTAATATATTTCCCTTCTTTTGCTAATCCTTCTTCTATAACTTTAACCATTTCTGGGTTGCCTAAGTCACCAGGATTTACATCTTTACAAAGATAGGTAACAGTTACTGGATTTTCCATTGTTCCATAAACGTTAGCACTATCAACCTTTTCTGCTTCTTTTGCACCACTTGCAAAAGTTGAACTCATTGCAATAATTAAAATCATTAAAGCAACACTTATTTGTTTTTTCATAAAACTTCCTCCGTTTTGTTTTATTCTTTTATTGATCCAGCTAAAGCATCTTTTGTGTAATACTTTAGTACAACTGGATAAATTACTAATATTGGGATAATTGCAACTACAATAGTTGCAGCTTTTAGAGCGTTGTAATCAACACGTGCAAAGTCATTGTAATTGAAAATATTTTGTTGACCTATTATAGAGACCGTATCTCCTAAAACTACAAACTGTCTTAATACAACCTGTAAGACTGTATCTTTTTGGTTTAAGATATAAATACTTGCTTTAAAATATTCGTTCCATCTTATAACAGAGTAGAACATAGTGATTGTTGCTATTCCTGCTGAAGAAAGTGGAATAATAATTCTTGTTAGCATGTTTAAATGTGATAACCCATCTAGTGTTCCAGCTTCTATAATATCTTTTGGAACAGATTCAAAGTATCTCATCATAATAACAAGGTAATAAACATTAACACTAGTAATTAGTATTACTGACCATCTTGATCCCATTAATCCAAGGGATTGAACAACTAAATATTCAGGAACAAGACCAGGATCAAATAACATCATAAAGATTAAGAAAATCATAATAGGTCTTTTTAATGTTAAGTTAGGTCTAGTTAGTGCATAAGCTGCAAGACTTGTTAATGTGATGTTAATTACAGTACCAATTACAGTAATGTAAATTGAGTTATATACACTTCTCATTAAGATTGGGTGATTGAAAACAATCCTATAATTAATAAAATCAACATCTTTAGGGATTATTCTTAAGCCACTCATACTAATTGAACTCTCAGGAGATGAAAGCGACATTGCTAATATATTGAGTAGCGGAACTAGCATAGTCAAAGAAATAAAGACTAGAAAGAGAGTTAATAAAATT
>CAZHNE010000128.1:0-1094 GCA_964533775.1 uncultured Spirochaetaceae bacterium
AGATAAATTATCATTAACATTAAGAGAGAAGAAAGTTTTATCTGTAATAGAGACAATAAAAGAATAGTCTCTATTTTCTAAAGAGAGAGAAGAAGTAACTTCAAAGTCTTCATTGCTAACTGCTAAAAAGTAACTGTTGTTCCCCTTAGCGTAAAACTTATTGTAGGTAAGATTCTTAATCACACCCTTATTTATCCACTTAAATTCTCTTGCTGTTATTTTTTTCATAGTTGTTTTGATTATAAGAAACTAAAAACAATAGTGCAATATTGTTTCTTGTATTATAATGGTTATAAATTACGCATTTAAAAATAGGTGGGGGAAACTATGATATTTGTTATTGGTGAATATGTAATAGATTTAGTGGATGATACAAAAGGTAACTATTCTTATCATTTAGGTGGTTGTGGTTTAAACACAGCTCTTGCATGTGCAAACCAAGGTGTTTATGTTTGTTTTAATTCTCCTTTATCAAAAGATGCAAATGGAACTAAGTTAGTAAATGCTTTAGTTGAAAAAGAGATTTTATTTGATCCAGACTTATGTAACAGTCCATACCCTTCAACTCTTGCCTTAGCAACAATTGATGAAACAGGCTCTGCTCAATATGATTTCTACTTAGAGAATACAGCTTCTACTGTTTTAACGAGAGAAGAACTTCAAGCGACCCTTGAACAGCATTCAGATGTTGAGGTTGTTCATATTGGGTCTCTTTCTATGTTAGTTGATCCAACTAGCTCCTCTATTAAAGATGTATTAACAAACTTTAATCCAAGACCTATAATATTTGTTGATCCTAATATTAGAAAAGATGAAGTAGTTAAGATCCCAGACTGGGAGAGTAAGCTCCATTCTTTTTTAGGGATGGCAAATATTATTAAACTAAGTGATGAAGACTTAGAGTTTATCTTTGAGGGTAAAAGTGAAAAAGAAGCTATTAATAAATTAAAAGAGATAAACCCAAATTCCCACATTATATTAACTCGTGGAGCGGATGGTGCCTCTTGGTTTACACCAGATAATAAAGAGTTTAATCAAGAGAACTTTGATGTAAAGGTTGTTGATACTATAGGAAGTGGAGATACTTTCTCAGG
>CAZHNE010000128.1:1194-5395 GCA_964533775.1 uncultured Spirochaetaceae bacterium
AGAACTTTGATGTAAAGGTTGTTGATACTATAGGAAGTGGAGATACTTTCTCAGGATCTCTCTTAGCTTACTTATCAAAAGAGGGAGTATTTGGAAGTGAAGAGGAAGATCCAAAACTAGAATTAAATGATAAAATTATTAAACAAGCTTTAAAATATGCTTGTTACAGTGCATCTCTTAATTGTGCAAAAGTGGGCTGTAATCCTCCAACTGCAGAAGAGGTAGAAGCTATATTATAACATTTATTACTATTAATTAAGATTTTATAGAAGTGTGAAACAGCTGTGTTTTGCTTGCTAATTACGCTCTCTTTATGTAGTATTATTTTATGGCAAAGAATTCTAAAAGAAAAATATATAAAGCTTTAATTTTTATTATTACAATAATACTAATAGTAGTTATTGCAGTTTTAATAAGGGCTTGGTCTAACAAGTTAACGAAAGATTATAAAAGGGATCAGCTAAGAGCAAACGTTCAAGAGTTGTTAGAACTAGAAGGGGAGAGAGGTCTTCTTTCCCTAGCTGGGGTAACTGTAAATGAAATCTTTTATAGCGAAGATGGTATTTCTCTAGCTATAGATACTGGAGAGAGCTGGCTTTATACAAGTGAAGAAATGCAAAACATCAGAGTTTATGAAAAATGTAGTAATAGTGTTGTACACATTAGTGGAACAACAAAAACTAAAGATGTAATTTCATATAGTAAAGCAAATACAACAGGTAGCGGGGTTATATTATCAACTAAGGGAGATATATTAACGAACTACCACGTTATTGAAACATTAGACAATATTATTGTCACTCTTGCTGATGGAACAGCATATGGGGCAACAATAGTTGGCTATGATGAAATTAATGATATTGCTTTAATAAAAATATCTACAGATAAGAAAAAACTCACTCCTATAGATTTAGGTAAAAGCTTTAATTTAAAGATTGGACAAAAAGTTTATGCAATAGGAAATCCTTTTGGTTTTGATAGAACATTAACTACAGGAATAATAAGTGGACTGGACAGAACAGTTCAATCCAATGATGGTCAATCAATTATGTCTATGATACAAACTGATGCAGCTATAAACCCTGGTAACAGTGGTGGTCCTTTAATAAACTCCCACAGTGAAATGATAGCTATGAACACATCTATCTATAATGCAACTGGAACATCAGGAATGAACTTCGCTATTCCAATAGATACAATACTTTCAATCATCCCAGACTTGATAACTTATGGAAAAGTTATGAGAGGATGGATTGATATAGTGCCAGTTCAACTAACTCCTCAACTTGCTGAATACGCTAAGTTAAAAGTCTCACAGGGTGTTTTAATTAGCCAAGTTGTAAAAGATGGCAAAGCTGAACAAGCAGGTCTTTTAGGAGGCAATGTGAAGGTCACATACGGAGCTTCAACAATATACATAGGTGGAGATGTAATAACTAAAATTAACGATAAAGAGATCACTTCTTATAAAGAATATTACAATGCTCTCTTAGCTACTAGGATGGGAGAGAAGGTAAAAGTAACCATCAACCGTGGTGGAAAAGAAATTACAACTAAGGTTGAGTTAGTTAATAGAAGTGAGAATATAGATAAGGCAGTTCATTAATGAGTGACGATATAAAAGTAGATTTAAAATGGGGTGGAGAGTTAGTTGATAACTACCACAAATATGAAGGTGGAAGGGATAAACCCCTTCATGTAATCTCCCCTTACGAACCTGCAGGGGATCAAGCACAAGCTATAGAAAAGTTAAGCCAAGGTTTAATTAACGGAGAGCAAAAACAAATTCTCAAAGGTGTAACCGGTAGTGGTAAAACATACACCATGGCTAAGGTAATTGAAAAACTTAACAGACCTACACTTGTTTTATCACATAACAAAACATTAGCAGCTCAGCTTTATAGAGAGTTTAAAACATTCTTTCCAAACAACGCTGTTGAATACTTTGTTTCTACATATGACTATTATCAACCTGAAGCATACGTTCCTGGAAAAGACTTATACATAGAGAAAACTGCAGATGTTAATGATGAAATAGATAGATTAAGACTTTCAGCTTCTTTCTCTCTTATGGAAAGACGAGATGTTATTGTTGTTTCAACTGTTTCTTGTATATATGGACTAGGAAGTCCAGTTAGTTTACAAGATATGGTAAGTAGCTTTAAGGTTGGAACTGTTTTTGATCATAGAAGTGAATTAGAAAAGTTAGTTAGAATGCAGTATGAAAGAAACGACTTTGTCTTAGAGCGGGGTAAGTTTAGAGTAAGAGGGGATGTTATAGAGATATGTCCTTCTTATTTAGAAAATGCTGTTCGAATAACTTTAGATTGGGACATAATAGAAGATATTACATGGTTTGATCCAATTTCTGGTAAAAAGGGTGAAAGCGTCGATGGTTTTTCTCTTTATCCTGCTAAACAGTTTGTTATGCCTCATGAAGAGGTATTAAAAAGTTTAACTAGAATTGAAAATGAGTTAGAAGACAGACTTGAATACTTTAACTCTCTTGGAAAAGTAGTTGAAGCTGAGAGAATAAAATCTCGAGTTGAATATGACTTGGAGATGTTAAGAGAAATAGGGTACTGTTCTGGAATAGAAAACTATTCAAGGCAATTAACTGGCCGAAAAGAAGGAGAGAGACCTGCTGTACTCCTCGACTATTTTCCCCCAGACTTTCTCACATTTATAGATGAATCACACGTTACAGTGCCACAAATTGGAGCAATGTACGAAGGGGACAGATCTAGAAAACTAAACTTAGTTAATTATGGTTTTAGACTTCCTTCAGCCTTAGATAATAGACCTTTAAAATATGATGAATTTACTAAAATTGTAGATCAGAGAATTTATGTTACTGCAACTCCTAGTAAGAGAGAGTTAGCGGATACCGATATAATAGTTGAACAAGTTATTAGACCTACTGGTTTGTTAGATCCAAAGATTTCAGTTAGAAAAACAGAAGGTCAAATGGAAGACTTGTATAAAGAAATACAAGATACAATTAAGAAAAACAAAAGAGTTTTAATAACAACTTTAACTAAGAAAATGAGTGAAGACTTAACTGATTATCTCTCCTCTCTTGATCTTAAGGTAAGGTACCTTCATAGCGATATTGAAACTATTGAAAGAGTTGAAATATTAAGAGACTTAAGAAAAGGTGTATTCGATGTCTTAATTGGTATTAACCTTCTTAGAGAAGGATTAGACTTACCTGAAGTATCCCTTGTTGCAATATTAGATGCTGATAAAGTAGGTTTTTTAAGATCTGCAACAGCTCTTATTCAAACTATTGGTAGGGCAGCAAGAAACTCAGATGGTAGAGTAATTATGTATGCAGACAAAGAAAGTTCTGCAATGGCTGAAGCTATTAGTGAAACAAACAGAAGAAGAGAAATTCAAACAGAATACAATTTAAAACACAATATAACTCCAACTACAATTGATAAAGCTATTGAAGATATTATTGAAAGAGAAGCAGAAGAAAAGAAAAATGACGTTGTTGGTGAAATAAATATTAGACGAGCTACATATAACCTATTACAAAAGAGAGACAGAAAAAAGTATGTTAAAGAGCTTGAAAGAGAAATGTTTAAGTATGCTAGAGATTTAGAGTTTGAAAAGGCTGCTTTAATTAGAGATGAAATTGAAAAGGTTCAAAACAACTCTATAACAGCTTAGTATCTAAAGAGAATTAAATCTTTTCTCCTACCTGCAACTTGTGGATCTTGGTATTCTAAAGCACCCGCATAGATTTCTTGATTTTTTATTATATATGAGTAAAGAGAATCAACACTTACTATACCATTAATAGAGGCAGGAGGTGCTCCATGATTTAGCATGGTTGGAAAGTTAGTTAAATCAATATTCTCATCTTCTAATACTGTGCCATTCCCTTTTGCCCAGCCAAGACCTTCTAGCAATGCTTTTGTGAAATAGCCATGAGTTTTCTCATTCTCTTCAACTTCACCTTTTCCTTGCTCATAAGCAGTTTTATCGTGATTTACTGAACTAAGGAAATAAATATTTTCATATCTTAAAGAAGAACTGGAATCGAAGAACTTTTTAAAAGCCTCTCCTAAAGTAAAGTTTTCCTCTTTTAATGAATAAGGATTATCCCTATATAAAAAACCTGAGTGGCACGAGTCTGAAATTATTAAAGTATTTCCCCGTATTCCTTCTAGTTTTTCATATATTTCATCAG
>CAZHNE010000129.1:0-5332 GCA_964533775.1 uncultured Spirochaetaceae bacterium
ATTTCAGATGTTCTAGACTGTTGGTTTGAATCAGGCTCAATGCCATATGCTCAACATCATTATCCTTTTGAAAATAAAGAATATGTAGATGCAAACTTTCCAGCTGATTTTATCTGTGAAGGATTAGATCAAACTAGAGGATGGTTTTATACACTAACTATCATCGCTTCTGGCTTATTTGAAAAACCAGCATTCTTAAACTGTGTAACAAATGGAATTGTTCTTACCAAAGATGGTAAGAAAATGAGTAAAAGAGACAAAAACTATACCGATCCAATGGAAGTTATTGATGAATTTGGAGCAGATGCTTTACGTTTTGCATTAATGAATAGTGGTGTTGTAAAAGCTGATGATTTAAAGTTTAGCGAAGATAGTGTTAAGGAAGTTATTAAGACTTTCTTATTACCACTTTATAATGCTTATTCATTTTTTGTAACTTATGCAAATATTGATAAATATGAACCTTCTTATACTCCTTTTGAAAAGTTGGAAAATCCACTTGATAAATGGATAATTTCAACAACTCAAGGATTAGTTGAAGATGTAACCGCAGCTCTAGAAGCATATGATATTCAAAAAGCTTCTGGAACAATCGTTAGTTATATTGATAACTTAAATAACTGGTATATTAGAAGAAGTAGAAGAAGATTCTGGAGAAGTGAAAATGACAATGACAAAAAGGTAGCTTATGATACTTTATACAGTGTTCTTTTAAAAGTTGTTAAAGTAGCAGCTCCTATTGTTCCTTTCATAACAGAATCTATTTATAGAAATTTAAGAGAAGATAGTATGCCTATTTCAGTTCACCTTTGTGACTTTCCTATTTATGATGAAACACAAAGAGACTTAGAGTTAGAAAAAGAAATGAGCTTAGCTATGAAAGCTATTAACATGGGTAGAAGCTTAAGAAGTGCCCATAACTTAAAAACTAGACAACCTTTATCAAAAGTGTATCTAGTTGACAGAAGCGAAGAAGACATGGCAATTTTAAATAAAATGTCAGATATTATTTCTGAAGAACTAAATGTTAAATCAGTAACAATTCAAGGAGATGAATCTTCTTTAGTTGATTACACTGCAAAAGCGAACTTTAAAGTTTTAGGCAAAAAGTTAGGACCTAAAATGAAAGAAGTTGCTGCTTTAATAATGAAACTTGACTCTGCAGAAATATCTTCAATACTAGATGGTTCAGTTAAAGAGTTAGAGTATTCTGATGGAACAATAAGTTTAACCAATTCAGATATAATTGTTCAAAGACACGAGAAGGCTAATTTAAAAGTTGTAAATGAAGATGAATTAACACTTGGCTTTGATACAGAATTAACTCCTGATTTAATTAATGAAGGAATAGCTAGAGATATTGTTAGAGCAATTCAAACAATAAGAAAAGATATTGGTTTAGATGTAAGTGATCACATTGTTATTAAATACAGTGGTGACAGTACAATAGATGAGGTATTTACACAATTTAAAGAATACATAGTTAGTGAAACACTTTGTGATAAACTAAAAAAGGATGAATTAACTTCATCCCCTATTGAATTAGGAGATAAATCCTTCCAGGTAGAAATATCTAAAATATAAAAAGTAAAAGAGGAATTTTTATGAGAAAGTTAAATGGCTTGTTATTATCGGTGTTTATTATAGTCTTTTTAATGAGTTGTACTTCGACAAAATCCCTTGAACCAGAAACTCAAATTGTACCCCTTCAAAGTCTAACAGACGAAGGGGATATAATTTTATTAATTGATGGAGAAAAAGAAGCTGAACTAATTACTACACTACTAGGAGAAGAAATTGGTAAAAAAGCCAAAGAAATAACAGTTGAGATTGTTCCTATTGATGAATCGTATCCTTTGGAATATTTTGAATATAATACTGTTATAGAAGGGGATTTTCCATTCTTTTCTACTAATTTTGCATTAAATCATTATACTGATTTTGAGAAAGTTTTAGATTCTACCAAAACACATTATAAAAAAAATGATTTAGAAATTGGTGTTATTCATAAAAACATGGTAGGCGCATCAAGCACATCTTTTTTAGATTTAGTGAAAGTTGTAGACAGCAAAGTAGAAAATGTAGATAAGCTTACAACATTAGAAATGTATGGTTCGAATTTTGCATTATATAGTATAAAGCCAAAAACATTGTTTGATTTTGGACTTGGACTAAACAAAGCTATAATTTCTCATTTTGATTCAATTTTGATATTAATTAATGAAAACGAGGAAAACTCTTTATCAATGGATGCAACAATTGATGTTGATACAGAGAAAAATGCACAAACGCTAGAAAAAATGATTAAATCAGGTTATACCGGCCAATTAAGAAAAGCTGGAGAGAAGCTTGATTTTGCAAAACTTAGATTGATGTTTGCTAGGGATGATAAAGTTTTAAATATTATCGAAATGCCTTTGACAGAAGAACAAGTAGACTTGTTTAAGCAAACAATTCAATCTAGTAAAATTGGATTATAAAAAGAATAATTTAGGGAGAGTATATGGACACTTATCAAGTAGCAGTTGAAAAAAGTAAAAAGTTAGAAAAGGGTATATTAGCAAATCCTAAAAAATATAGAGTTTTAACAGGCGATAGACCAACTGGAAAACTTCATCTTGGACACTATTTTGGAACCTTACAAAATAGGGTTAGATTAGCTAATTTGGGTGTTCCAACCTTTATTGTAATAGCTGACTATCAAGTTTTAACAGATCATGATTGTCATAAAGATATAGCTGAAAACATTAAACAAATTACATTAGATTATATTTCAGCTGGTCTTGATCCAGAAAAAAATGTAATTATTTTTCCACACAGCTACGTTCCTGAACTAAACCAACTTATGCTACCCTTTTTAACATTAGTTAGTAACTCTGAGTTAAACAGAAACCCAACTGTAAAAGAAGAAATTAACGCAGCGGGTATAAAAAGTGTTAATGCTGGAATGTATACATATCCAGTTCATCAGGCTTGTGATATTTTATTCTGTAAAGGAAATGTTGTTCCTGTTGGTAAAGATCAGTTACCACACCTAGAAATGACTAGAATAATTGCTAGAAGATTTAATGAAAGATATGCTAAAAAGAATCCATTATTCCCAGAGCCACAAGCTTTATTAAGCAAAACTCCTTCAGTAGCTGGCTTAGATGGTTTTCAGAAGATGAGTAAGAGCCGTAACAACGCTATTTTCCTTTCAGCAACTGAAGATGAAACAGCTAAGTTAGTTAAAAAAGCCAAGACTGATTCAGAACGTTTTATAACTTATGATCCTGAAAAAAGAGAAGAAGTTGCAAATCTTTTATCTTTAATTTCTTTATGTACAAATGAAGATCCTAGAGATATAGCAGAAAGAATTGGAAATGGTGGTGCTGGAATGCTAAAGAAAACTTTAACAGACACCCTTAATGAATATTTAAAACCAATTAGAGAAAAAAGAATCCAGTTGGAAAAAGATCCTGAATATATTAGAAAAGTTCTTTTTGATGGGGTAGATAAAGCTAGAGCTTTAGCACAAGAAACTTTAGAAGAAGTTAGAAATGCTATGAACATGGTAATTTAATCTTCAGCTTTTATTGAAAAAATTGATTCCCAAGCTTTTTTATCTTTTAACAACAACAATGCAGAATATTCTGCATTGTTGTTTTCTATAGTACAAAGAGCTATTAATGCATCAACAGAATGCTCGTTTTTATTCAATAAAAATAAAGCATTCTTTTTTATTAGGTCGTTGTATTTGTTATTAAAATCCTCATTTAAAGATGATAAAAATTTAATAAAATCGATTCTAAAGTCGTAAAGATTTTCATTAAGCTCTAAAAGCGAGAGATAACAATCAATTACCGATTCAAAATCATTCTCTTGTTTTAAAAATTTAATTTTTAATTCATAAGCTTTGATGTTATGTGGAAAATTTTGTATTAACAAATCTAAAATATTTAAAGATTCATCTTTTTTCCCAATATGATTTAAAACTATAGCTTTGTTATAAAGGGTTTTTGGGTTGGTGGGCTCTTTTTCAAGAATAAGATTGTAAACTTCAATAGCTTTTACGAAATCTTCGTTTAAAATGTGATTATTGGCCTCTAGGAGAGAGTTTTCAATAAAATCTAGATTGTCTACACTTAAACAAGAGACCAAAGTAAAACATAGTAAAATTGTTATGTAAAATAAAAATTTATTTGTTTTCACTTTTAGTCTCTTTTTCTTCATAGTGTTAACGACCTAAAACTGTTTGTTCTATTTCTCTAACTTGATCTCTATATAAATTAGTAATATTAGCGCCATAATCAGCAATTAACTGGATCATATTTCTAGGTTGATCTCCATCAACACCATTTAGTCTATCTCCTGCATCACCTAATCCTGGGAGTATATATGCATCTTCATTTAATATAGGGTCCATCCATAAAGTGTGTACTTGTATATCAGGAATTGATCTACAAATTCTAATGGCACCTTTAAAAGCACTTACTACGTTAATAAATTTAATAGATTTAGGAGTAATTCCTTCGTCTTTTAAGTATCTAACAATTGTTACTAGAGAACCACCTGTAGCATTCATTGGATCTGCAAATATTAAATCCTTACCATTTAATTGTTCTAAGTCAAAGAAGCTTTTGTCTAAGTCTAAAATATAGTCCATATTACTTTCTTTTTTAGAATCATCACGTTTAATTTTAAAGAGCGCAAAAGGAGTAATATAACCATTTGAAGAGTAATCTTGAATTTCTTTACTCATAATCATAGATGGAAGTAATGCTCCTCTTAACATAACACACATTACTGAGTTCTCTACAGTGGGATCAATATTTGGGATTTTATGAGCCGCAAAGTTTCTCACTGGATTCGTTACAGGGGTCGGTGTTATAAGAGATCTTTTATGTGGAAGGACAGCATCACAATAAACGTGTGTGAACATCATTTCATAAGCTCTTTGAATATAGTATAAAAATTCTTCATGGCTTGTAGAGGGGTGTCTAAGCTTTGCAATTAAGCGTGAAGCTTGTCCGTGCTGTTCTTTAGGTGTTTCAAATGAATAAACGTGAATATTAGGTTCTTTTGAGCAAAAATCTTTTAGAAAAGCTCCTATTTCTGAAGCTGATTTAACTAAATTTTCTTGAGCTTCTTTTATTTCCAGTTCATCTTTAGATTTATCTAGAATAGCACAATTTTTTAACGATGTGTCATACATTTCATGAACCTTGTTAAGGGCTATTTTATCTTTTTCTAGAAGAAATCCATCCAAGTCAGTTGCGTGTAAAACTATTTTGTTCATAAATACTCCTAAAAATTAATATTATCCGAAACATTCAAGATTTACAAGATTAAT
>CAZHNE010000130.1:0-5316 GCA_964533775.1 uncultured Spirochaetaceae bacterium
TAAAGATGACAAATCCTATATAAAGGAAATACTATCAAATAGATATGATGATCATCTAGAGCTCTAAGTAAAACAACAAACTAAACCTACAATAAAAAAGCACAGTGGAGTTTTTAACAATTAGCAATTGCTAGTTTAAGAATTCTATTGTGCTTTTTTATAATTTAGTTGTTACTTAACAATTAAAGCATCATTATCGGCATAGTTTGCAAATAAGTGTAACAAAAAAGATTTATTATTGTTGAATATATTGCATGGCTATGGCTTATGCTTTTTTATCAAAGTATCAAGGATTTGAAGGAGTAAGTTTTCTTTTTTTATCTGATTTAGCATCTCCTGATAAACTATTATCATTCTCCTTTATATCAATAAATATACTTCCTTTTGTAATGACAGGGATTAACCTTCTTTCAGGTTATGTTTATGCAAGAGACATGACTCTTAGTGAAAAAGTTACAATCATAATAGTTGCTCTATTTTTCCTTATAATTTTATACTCAGCTCCATCAGCTCTTTTAGTTTATTGGACTTTTAATAATATATACAGTTTGATTAAAAACTTAATTGATAAGTACTTAGAAGAGAATTCATCTTCAACTAGGAGTAAACAACAATGATCTTACTATATATTGATCCTGGAACAGGAAGCATGCTTATTTCTGCTATAGTAGCCTTATTTTCTGTAGCTTTTTTTATGATAAAAGGGTTTGTTTATCGAAAGTTCAGTATTGGTGGAACAAAAGGAATTGAAGTTGATCCAACAAAAAACTATGGATTAGTCTTTTTCTCTGAGGGTGGTCAATACTGGAATGTGTTTAAACCTTTGCTAGAAGAACTCGAGAGTAGAGAAGTAAGAGCTACTTACTTCACTAGCAGTAAAGATGATCCTGGTTTAAATAGTTCTCTAAAAAATGTAGATTCATTTTTTATAGGAACAGGTAGAGAAGCTTATTATTTTTTAAATCGACTCAATGCTGAAATGGTAGTAATGACTACCCCTGGTCTTGATGTACTTCAAATAAAAAGAAGTAAAAATGTAAAACATTACTGCCATGTTACACATGCAGCAGCTGGAATTTCTGGTTATAAAACTTATGGGACAGATTATTATGACAGTGTTTTAGTTGGTGGTGAAGCAGATAAAAATGTTATATTAGAGTTAGAGTCTAAAAGAAATATAAAGAAGAAAGAAGTTGAAGTAATTGGTTGTACTTATTTAGATGCATATAGAGATAAGTTAAAAACTAAAAGTTATGAATATGATTTCTTTCCAACTAAGAAAACTACAGTTTTAGTTTCACCAACTTGGGGCAATCATGGGCTCTTAAACAAGTATGGTGAAGATATCCTTTCTAAATTAGAACAGTCGAATTTATTTAATGTAATAATTCGGCCGCATCCACAATCTTTCGTCTCAGAAAAGCAGCTTTTAGATGGGCTTATGGATAAGTTCCCTAGTAGTGAGAGTAGAGTTTGGGACAGGGAACATGATGGTTTAAAAGCAATGAGTCATGCTGATATAATGATAAGTGACTTTTCTGGCATTATATTTGACTTTCTTTTCTTATTTCAAAAGCCTGTTTTAACAATGCATGGACATTATGAAAAGCGTGGTAGAGATGCAATAGACCTTGAAGGAGAACCTTGGGATTTAAGCACAGTTAAAAAGGTTGGGAAAACAATTGAAGAAAGCGATATTAATAATCTACCAGAAATTATTAACAGTACATTAAGTAACTCAGAAGCTATTTTAGAGAAAATTGCAGAAGCTAAAGAAGAAATGGATAAATATCCCACTCAAGCTGGAAGACTAGGCGCTGATTTTATTATTAAAAAAATAAATGATCAAAAAGAAGCTCCCTCTGAGCAAAAAGGCTTAATGAACAGTTCCTCAGCTTTTATAGAGAGTGAAAATATAAGTGCTAACAAAGAAATTGGTATTAAAGGCTATGCTCAGAAGCTTTTTAATACATTTTTTCATCCTAGTACTTTCTTACAGTTAACATTCACCCTTATTATGTTGAATGGATATTTTTTTGTAGGAAATAAGTTTCTTCCTGAAGGTGGTTTAAATCAGCACTTTATTGAAAAGCTGTTTGGCTTTTTACAAATGTTTTCAGTATTCATCCTTTTTTCTTTTATTGTTCTAATTTGGATTAAGGGAAGAGGAAAGTTTGTTTTTAAGAAAAAGGGTGAACCTATAGTAGCTAAAGACTTTATTTTATTGGCACTTCCTTTAACTCCCATTATGCAATATATATTAGCGAATCAAAATATACTTTCGTTTTTAGATTCTTTTATAATTTTTGGATTGTTTTTTATTATTTCAAGTGTTTGTTGTATTATCATACCTTGGATTTTAAGTCCTTTAGTTTCTCAAAAATTAACACGCTCAGTTTCTCTTAGCTTTGTTTTTACTATTTTAAATATGGCAAATATTGGAAACAAGGTTGCCTTAATTAACATTGCTATCATGTGGGTAGTTATTTTTGTTGGTATATACTTGCTACTCTTTTTTAGAAAAAAATATTTGTTAATAGCTTTTATTCTTTTCTTTATCACTAATGTAGGTTTTTCTGCTGTTAAAAGTTACAGTTCAAACAATCAGCAGGTTAATACATATCCTTCATCTAAAATTTCAGAAATAACTAGTGGTTTAACCTTAAAAAACACTCCCGATATATATTTTCTAATATATGAATCTTATAGTAATAGAGAAACCATGGATTTTTATGGGTTTGATAATTCTAACCAAACAGAATATCTTCGTGATAAAGGTTTTAAAGTATATGATGGGACTTATACTATTGGTCCTGCAACATTAGTATCAATGGCACATGTTTTAACATCAGATTTAATTTCAAAAACAAACAACTTACCACAGTTTAGAAAAGCAATAGCAGAAGATGGACCAAACTTATTTAATAATCTTGGTTACACAACACATTCAGTTTTAGACAGTGATTTTTATACTAGAGGCTATTTCCCTCAATATGATTATAATTTTCCAAAAGCTGAAGATAATATTGATTCATATGATATTCTCATAAAAGCAATACTTGAAGGTGAGTTTAGGTTTAATGCCAAATTTTCTAATTCAACATATGATACATATTTAGAAGAAAAACGATCTGTTTTGTCTCAAAACCTTAATTCACCAGAATTTATGTATACTCATAATAAATACCCTAACCATAGTCAAAACTCTGGAGTGTTGTTGCCAAATGAGACTGAAATATATATCGATGGTGTTAATAAAGCTAATGAAGAGATGAAAAAAGATTTAGATTATATTGATTTAGAGAATAGAGATGCTATCGTTATTATTGCGGGTGATCACGGCCCTTATTTAACTAAAAACGGAATAGGTCTTAGTTCATATAATATAAATGAGATAGACCGGTATGATGTACAAGATAGGTATGGAGCCTTTCTTGCTATTTATTGGCCAGATGAAGAATATGCTGAAAAGTTTGATATTCAAATTTTACAAGATGTTTTGCCTGCTGCATTCTCTTATATGTATGAAGATGAATCCCTTTTTGATAAACTTAGAATGGAAAGAGAAACCCTGCAAAATGAAGTTATTGGTGGAGTAGTTGTTAGAGACGGGATAATTTATGGTGGAAAAGATGATGGGAAACCACTTTTTAAGGGACTTTAATTCGATAATTAAATTAATTATCAAGTTGCATAGATAGACAACAGTTTTCTCTATTACTTTTTTATAGCTTACATGTTAATGACCTATGTTTTAATCTAAATTAGTTGGTAGACAATCGCCCTAATGTTTGGTAGGATTAATGTGTATCAAATTTATCATATTTTAAGTTTAATTAGATATAAAAATTATTGTATTTTTAAGAGGCAAAATGAAAGTTGCATTTGTTTATGTTGATGCCGGTAAGGGTCATTATGTTCCTGCTAAAGCTTTGTATGACCATTACTTAGAAATGGGCAACGATGGGACTTTAGATAATATGTTTTTAATAGTTGGTGCTCCTAAGTGGAACAAATGGGTTAAAAACTGGTGGAGAGCTAATTTACGTCATCCTAAAGCTGAAAGAGTATTAAACAATTTCTTTGATGGCCCTTTTATAGGTGGGTGCATAAAGTTTTTAGCAAGAAATACTAAAAGATACGCTAGAAATTTTAAAAGTTGGTATGAAAAAGAAAAGCCAGACTATATTATTTGCACAAACTACTTAGCATATCCTATTTTAACTACAATAATGAAACAAGCAGGTGTCGACATTCCCTTGTTTGAATATGTTGCAGATGTATTTAATAACCAGAGAATGGGAGCAAACAATATAATAACTAAAATTTTCATTGCTTCTAAATTTGGAAAAGATAATCTGTTAAAACAAGGTATAGATGAAGACAGGATAATAGTATCTCCTTTTCCTCTTAAAGCTGATGTTAAAAAGTTCGGTGATAAGGATCAAAAAGAAGCTAGAAGACTCTTAAATATCAAGACTGATAAGTTTACATTAATTTTAAACTTTGGTGGTGAGGGAATAGGAAACTTAAAGTTAATTAAAGAAATTTTAAAAAATAATTTAGATTGGCAAATGATTGTATTAGGTAATTTGTGCAAAAAGACAGCAAAAAAGTATGATAATTTAAAAGAACAGTATCCACAGCTTGATTTAATCACCCCTGGTTATGTTGATAATATAGGGCTGTATATTAAAGCTTGTGATGTTCAAATTGGAAAAACTGGTGCAAACTCTTTTCTAGAATCCCTTTATCTTAAAAGACCTTTTTTAATAAGTGAACTTTTATATACAACAAAAGCTTTTATTGATTTTATGGAAATAAATAAGGTTGGTTGGGCAGAATGTAATACAGAAAAACAAATAGAAATATTGAAAAAATATGCTTCTGATGAGCAGTATAGAAAATTATTTCAAGATGATTTGAACAATCTCGATATAACCTTTGGTTGTGTTCCTCTTTTAGAACTTGCAGATAATGAATATAGAAAACATATGAAAATAAATAAACACTAAAACAATTATAATAAATTAAGCCTCCTTACTATGATTTTAAATCATATTTTGGAGGCTTTTTTATTTATCTGCGTTTTGAACTTTTCTTGTATTTACCGCTAGAAGATTTTCTTTTTGATGAAGATGGTTTTGTGGACCAATTATCATCTCTATTAGAAGTGTCTTTACCGTAAGGTTGGTAACCTTCACTTCCGCTTTTCGTTCTTGAAGCTGAGCGTCTATTATCTCTTCTTCTAGAAGGCCTTCTGTTTCTAGATAGATTCTTTCCGTTTGGATTATCGGGTTTAGCTCTAGTTACAAT
>CAZHNE010000131.1:0-3531 GCA_964533775.1 uncultured Spirochaetaceae bacterium
TGTTAATAGTGTGTGTCATAGTGTTGAAAACAAATCTACTATTATTAAAAAGCAGGAGATAAGTGTCTATTAAAAAGTTAAGTAAAGGGTAAAAAAGCAGTTTAGTTCAGAATTTTACAAGTGTTGGTCATTATTGCATCTAACACTTTGAAAATTACCGCAATTATAATTGAGACAACTTAACTTAAAGGAGTTAGAAAAAGATGAAAAAAATTATTTCTATTTTATTAGTGTTAACAGTTGTATTCGGTAGCATTTTTGCTAGTGGTCAAGGCGAAGCAGCTAAAGACGACAGTGGTGCACCAGCTAAAACTGTATTTAAAGTTGCTGTTAATAACCCAGAATCTCACGAAATGGGACGTTCATGGAAGAAATTCGGTGAGTTATTAGAAGAAGAAACTGACGGTAGACTTTCTTTAGATATTTATTATGGTGGCCAATTAGGCTCAAAGACAGTATGTCTTCAAGGTTTACAAACTGGCGTTATTGATATGTATATGATTATGCCTAGTGTACTATGCGACTACGGTGCAGAAGACTTAAAGATTTTCTCTTTACCTTATGTTTTTAGAAATTTAGATCATGCTAGAGCTTTCACTAAGAGTGATGAAGGTGAAAACCTCCTAGACTATATTCAAGAAGCAGGAACACGCATGGTTGGAATAGGTTATTTCCAAGATCTTCCTAGACACTATTTCTTTAAAAATAAAGAAGTAAAATCAGTTGAAGATTTAGCTGGACTAAAAATACGTTCTCAAGCTAGTTCAATAGACTTAGAAACAATGAAAGCATTTGGTGCTTCTCCTGTAACAGTTGCATTCTCTGAATTATATAGTGCATTACAAACAGGTGTTGTTGATGGAGCGGAGCAACCATTTACAGGTTTCTATAGTAACCAATTCCAAGAAGTTGCAAAACACATGGTTTTAGACGGACACCAAATTGCTCCTTCAATCGGTTTAGTTAGTGAAATTACTTGGAACAAATTAACACAAGAAGATAGAGACATAATCAAGAGTTGTTTCTTAGAAGCTAGTGAATATTGGGATGGTTTAATTGACGTAGCAGAAGTTGAATTAGAAAAATCAATTAAAGCTGCTGGAGTTAAAGTTACCCAACCAACAAATCCAGAAGCTTGGAGAGCAAAAGTTCAACCTGTATATGATATGTATGGTACACAATTTAGTGACCTTATCGAAAAAATTAATAACTTAGAATATTAATTTACAGAATGCTATTTATATTAAAGAAGGATCTTGTGTCCTTCTTTAATTTTAAGGAATAAAAAATGAGTAAAGGTAATAAATTAGAAAACTTAGCCAATGGTTATATTAAGTTTGCTGATGTGTTATATAAAATAATCCAAGCGGTATCAATGTTAATTTTTATAACAATGGTGGGTTCGGTTTCCACTGCAGTTATAGGGCGATACGTATTTAATTCTGCACCAAGTTGGACAGAAGAAGTAGGTGTTCTATGCCTTATTTATCTTGGGTTTTTAACTGCTGCTCTTGGTATAAGAGATGGAAGACATATTAGAATGAATCTTGTTGACTATGTTTTTCCTGAAAAGGTTTGTAAGTGGTTACACTTTTTTTCATACGTAGTATTGCTAATTCTTTCAATTGTATTAATAAAAATTGGATGGCAAGCTGCTGAGCTTTCATGGATGGCTAAAATGCCAGCTACTGGAGTGAGAATGACTTTCAAATATGGAATTGTTATTGTAGCAGCTGCATGTAATATTTTCATGGCTATTGCCAGATTACTAGGAGGCGAGTGGTGATTGATACTACTGCTATTTTAATTTTACTAGGACTTTTTGCCTTGCTAATTGTCTTTGGTGTACAGATTGCTTATTCAATGCTTATTTCGTCCATTGTTACAATTTATTACTTAGGCCTCTCTCCAATAACTATTGTAACAACTCTAGTAGATGGGCTTAGTGGATTTACATTTTTAGCAATTCCCTTCTTTATTCTAACAGGGGAGATAATGGCCCAAGGGGGAATCTCTGATAAACTTATAAGCTTTTCAAAAGCTTTAGTAGGGTGGATGAGAGGAGGATTAGCTATGGTAAATATTGTAGCTAGTACTTTCTTTGGTGGTATTTCCGGCTCTGCAGCAGCAGATACTGCATCCCTTGGTACAATCTTGATTCCTATGATGGAAAAAGACGGTTATGATGGTGAGTTTAGTACAGCTATAACAATGTCTAGCTCAGTGCAAGGATTATTAATTCCTCCAAGTCACAATATGGTTATTTACGCTATGGCGGCAGGTGGTCTTTCTGTTGGAAAGCTGTTTATGGGTGGTATTGTTCCTGGAATGTTTTTAGGTATTGTCCTTATGGTGTTTACATATTTTGTTTCAATTAAGAGACATTATCCTAAAGGTGAAAAGTTTTGTTTAAAAACTTTATGGAAAACTTTTAAAGAAACAATTTGGGGACTTGTTACAGTTCTTATAGTAGTAGTTGGTGTTGTAGCTGGTATATTTACAGCAACAGAAGCTGCCGCTATATCAACATTGTATGCGTTTATTATTACTTTCTTTGTATATAGAGAAATTCCTATTTCCCAATTTACTTCCATATTGAAAAAAGCAATTAACACCCTATCAATTGTTCTAATGCTTATTGCATCTGCTGGAACATTTGGTTTTGTAATAACTTACTTGAAGGTTCCTATGTTTGTATCGAATTTAATATTAGGATTTACCAGTAACCCAATAGTTATACTCCTATTAATAAATCTTATTTTATTATTCTTAGGTATGATAATGGGAATGGCTTCTATAATTGTAATTATGACACCAATTTTACTTCCAATTGTTACTCAAATAGGGATAGACCCAATACAATTTGGTGCAATCTTAATGCTTAATTGTGGTATTGGATTATTAACACCTCCAGTTGGTGGAGTGTTGTTTATCGGTTCTGGTGTAAGTGGTATTAAAATTGAAAGAATAGTTAAAGAAATGCTTCCTTTCTACTTTGTAATGTTCTGTGTGTTAATGTGTATTACATTTATTCCAGCAATTACTATGACTATCCCAAACATGATGGGATGATAAGGAGAAAGAGATGAAAAATAAGAAAAATGTTTTATTAATTAGTACAGATCACTGGCCTGCTGCCCTTATGGGATATATGAAAAATAAAAGTATTATGACACCTACCTTAGATTCAATAGCTAGGGATGGAGTTACATTTACTAATTGTTATAGTACTTGTCCAGTATGTATTCCAGTAAGAAGAGGCTTAATGACAGGGTTATTTCCTAAAAGTCATGGAGATAGAGTTTATAGTGATCACATGCCGATGCCAGATGTAACAACTATGGCTGATGCATTTTCTTCTGCGGGGTATCAAACCTACGGAGTTGGGAAGATGCACGTTTATCCACAAAGAGACAGAGTAGGATTTGACGATGTTATCTTAATGGAAGAAGCCAGATACGAATTAGGTGAAGTTGATGATTATCAAACTTGGCTTGGTGAAAACTGCATGGCAGGACAAGAGTTTCTTCA
>CAZHNE010000131.1:3631-5234 GCA_964533775.1 uncultured Spirochaetaceae bacterium
GACTCTTTATTTGATCATGGCATTTGTGCTAAGAGAAACTTTTATGAAGGTTCTACAAACGTACCATTCTTATTAGGTGGAAAACCGCTTGAAGAGTTTAGGGGAGAAGTTAGAGACGATATAACTTGTCATGAAGACTTTATGCCTACCTTACTTGATTTATGTGGAATAGAGATTCCCTCCCACGTTGAAGGAATAAGCCTATTCTCTGGCAAGAAGAGAGAGATGTTATACTGTGAAGTTTCAGAAGGTTTAAAAGCAACTAGAATGGTTCGCTACGATAATTATAAACTTATTTACTACCCATGTGGAAACGTGTTTCAATTCTTTGATTTAGAAAAAGATCCTAAAGAATTGCACAATGCTCATGGAGAAGAGATTTATGCTGAAGTTGAAGAGAAAATGGTTGATTATCTAATAGAGAACCTTTATGGAGAAGATTTAACCTGGCTTAAAGATGGTAAGTTAGTAGGCTTTGAAGCTCCTGAATTTAAGAGTTCACCTCAATATTCTCTTTATAACCAAAGAGGGTATCATTGGCCTGCTCCTAAAGAAGGATATTCAACAATAGGTAAAAATGCTTAATTTAAAGTTGTGATAATTAAATAGGTTAAAGATAAATGACAGATCTTTTTAATAAAAAGAATATGTTTAATGCTCAGCTTCGGTTTATATCGATGTTGGGCATTTTGTCTTTATTGATTATGTAGAAAATGATAGATATAATAATAAAGTTATAATAAAGTTGTATTATTAGTTAACAATTATAAATCTTGCTTGATTTGAATAAGGGATAGAATTGCTTAAACAGTTTTTGAAGAAAAGATATTTGTTTAAGCTAATCTTTTAATGAGAAAATTAAGAGACAGCAAATTAATTACTGGAGAGTATTTATGAAAAGAAGTTTAACTAAAATAGTTATAATATTGTTTGCTCTTTTTATCCTAGGTTTTTTATTATTTGCTGTTTCTGAAACAATTATTGATAAGTACCATAACGAAGAAAACCAAAAACTTTTAATTCAAGATAAGCTTTGTACAAATATCTACGATGAACTCCATCAAATGCTTTTATTATCTAGAGGTTATCTTTCAGCAGGAGATCAGCAGCTAATAGTTGATTACAATAGCTTATCCTCTAGTTTAAACCACTCTATTTTAGAATATACATCAGCTTCCCAAAACTTAAACTCATCAATATATAGTTACATTAGACGACTCTCTAGTTTTAATGATTATTCAAGACAAATTGTAAATAATATCAACGATAACAATGCTTATATATCAATTACTTTTTTAAATCATGGACTAGAGGCGCAGTTGCTTGAAGTACAAAAGATGATGACTGAAAACCATTCAATAATGGCAATAAGCTTAGAGAAGGTCTTAGAAAGGTTTAGTTTTTATAAAAACACTCTTTACACTATAATTATCATTTACTTTATAACAGTTTCAGCTTTTTTCATAAAGTTTTTAAAAGAATTAGTTTATTCTCTTAAAGAAATTGAAGTAAAAGCTAATGCTCTTAAAAATCATCACTGGAATACAGAAGACATAGAACAGAATAAATATAAAGAAATTGATAATTTAACAACAACTATAAA
>CAZHNE010000132.1:0-5215 GCA_964533775.1 uncultured Spirochaetaceae bacterium
ATAAAAGAATAAAGTATAAATCGATATTTATAAACAGAAATTTTCAACTTTAATAAAAAAAAATATTAAATACCCAAAAAACACAAGAATGTCCAAAATTAGTTAATTAAATAACAACTTTCTAACTCTAATAATCGTTTTTTCATATCAAGTCCATATGCATATCCAGTTAATTTCTTAGTTGAAGAAATAACTCTATGACAGGGAACAATAATAGGTATAGGATTTTTATTATTTGCAGACCCCACAGCTCTATAAGCTTTAGGATGATTTATTTCTATAGCAATATCTTTATAACTTTTAGTTTTACCATACTCAATATTTTGTAAAGCATCATATACGTCTTGTTGGAATTGCGTAACTTTAAACATCAAAGGAATATCAAAAGATTTTCTTTCACCTTTAAAATATTGAGCAAGTTGATTATTAACAAATTCAGAAAAAGGTGATTTTTTAGATTCTATAATATTGTTTTTAACTAATTTTAACGACACCAATTTTTCATCTAAATATCCCACAACAAAGTTAACAAAATCATTTTCATAAAAAGCATAATTTATATTATTTGACATACACAACTCCGTAAATGAATATTAGATGAAACAGTAAAGATGTACAATAAAAAAATTAGAGCCTAAACTAATAAGCTCTAATTATAAATAAAAAGATTATTCAATTATTATAATATTTCAATAATTTCATTTTTACTTAATCGTGATTTAGGTAGTTGTGCATTAAAATCATCAGCACTGTGATAACCTACAGGTACAATAACTTTAGCACTATAGCCTCTTTCACTAAGATTAAACTCATCATTTAAAACATTTTTATCAAAGCCTTCCATAGGAACAGCATCAATATCTAAAGCAGCTACGGAAGCCAAGAAATTACCTAAATTTAAATAAAGTTGATTATCAAACCAAACTTGTAAATCGTTAAATTTATCTTTATGAAAGTTAACAAAAGTTTTTCTTCCATTATGGTTCATCTCTTTAGCTTCACTATTTGCATATCTTTTATCTTTATCTTCTGTATCAGTTAGATGTAAAAGAAAATTTTCATCAACATCCGTTTTTGATGCGAAAATTACAACTAAAGAAGAATCTAAAACTTTCTTCTCATTGAAGCTAAAAAATCCTTGAGTTGACTTTGCAACTTTTGCTTTTGCCTCATCACTTTGTGCTAAAACAAAGTACCAAGGTTGTACATTTGTAGAAGAAGGAGATAGTTGCAAAATTGTTTTAATTTTATCAATATCTTCTTCTTTTAATTTTTTATCTTTATCAAAAGCTTTTGTTGAATAGCGTTTGTTTAATGTATCTATAATATTCATATTATCTCCATGAATTAATTTTATAGAGATAAAGTAATAAAAGATAACTCATAAAGCAAATTAAATTTTAATTATTTTCTCTATAGTCTCTAAAGTATAATCAATTTCATCTGATGTAGTAAAAACACCAGGACTAAATCGAAGAGTTCCATTTGGGTATGTATTCATAGCTTTATGAGCTAAAGGGGCACAATGAAGACCTACTCTAAGAGAAATATTGTGATCATCTAAAAGCATTGAAATTTGAGATGGATCTCTACCAATAACATTAAAAGAAATAGCATTAGTTCTATTTTCAATCGCTAAATTACCATAAACTTTTATACCATTTAAAGAAGATAAGCCTTCTACGAGATGCTCTATTTGTTTTTTATAGTTTGAAACTAGACTTACTCTATTCTCTTGCCAATATTTCAAAGCAGCATTAAAGCCAGCAATACCTACTAAATTTTGTGTACCTGCTTCAAGATGATCGGGCAAGAATTCAGGCATTGATAAAAGAGCACTCTTTGAACCAGTTCCTCCTACTATCAAAGGTTTAAGATTTAATAAAAAGGATGAGTCATTTGATATAAAACCACCTATACCCATAGGACCTAAAAAACCTTTATGAGAAGTAAAAGCGATAGCTGTTATCCCATCAATGTCTAAATCAACTACAGGACTACTTTGAGCACTATCTACAAATAACATTAAGTTATTCTCTTTACAAAATTGTTTTGCACTTTCAATAGGTTGAATAATCCCAAAGACATTCGATGCATGATTAAATATCATAGCTTTTGTATTTTTAGTAATCAAATTTTTAGCAGTAGAGAAATCAACAAATCCATCTTTATCATTGTCCAAAATGCTGTAGTCAATTTTAAGTAGAGTTAAAACCCTAACAACTGAATTATGTTCAAAAGGCGTAATTATTACATGATCCCCCTCTTTCAAGGATCCATAAATTAGCTGATTTAAAGAGTGTGTAATTCCACTTGTAAAAATTACATTCTTAAAATCCCTTCCTTTATAAAGCTCTTGTAACAAGATTCTAGTATTTAATTGAAGCATTGAAGCATCAATTGCACTCTTATAAACACCTCGTGAAGGATTGCTAGAGCAAGTTGTTAAAAACTCACTAATTGCATCAACTACTTGTTTTGGTTTTGGAAAGCTAGTTGCGCTATTGTCCAAATAAATTTGATTTTTGTTATACATAATTCAATTTTATCACTGTTTTTGAAAAAATCCATTGCTTTTTTTAAAATATAATGGTTATAATTCAGTATATATATATTTTTTTATCAAAAGGGAGTTAAGATGAAAAAAGAAAATACTATGATTATTGTAACTGGAGCTATCATAGGTATAGCTGCAATATTATTAGTTATGTTAGGCAATCCTAAGAATATGGGATTCTGTATTGCGTGTTTTATAAGAGATATAACAGGTAGTTTAAAACTACACAGTGTTGAAACTTTACAATATGCTAGACCTGAAATCTTTGCAATTATATTAGGCTCTTTTACAATTGCTAATATAAAAGGAGAATACAAAACAACTGGTGGTTCATCACCTATTTTAAGATTCTTCTTAGGATTCTTTATCATGATTGGTGCTTTAGTATTCTTAGGTTGTCCATTAAGAATGGTATTAAGACTTGGTGGTGGAGATGGAAAAGCAATCTTTGCATTATTCGGATTTATTGGTGGAATCTATGTTGGATCGAAATTCTTAAACCAAGGTTTCTCACTAGGAAGAACTTACAAAATTGAAAAATTTGGTAGTTATGGCTTTATGGCTGCAATTTTATTATTAACTGTTTTAACAGCCTTCAGTTTAATTGGAAAACCAGAATTAGAAGCACATGCACCATTTATTGCAAGTTTTGTTTTTGCAATTGTAGTTGGAGTTATGGCTCAAAGAACTCGTTTCTGCATGGTAGGCGCTTATAGAGATATATTCCTATTCAAAGATGCAACATTATTCTTTGGCACATTATCACTATTTGTAGTTGTATTAGTTGGAAATATTATTACAGGTAACTTCTCTTTCTCAATTACTGGTGAAAATGCAATTTGGTATTTCTTATCCATGGCTTTAGTAGGCTTTGCAGCAGCTCTAGCTGGTGGTTGTCCTTTAAGACAATTAATCTTATCTGGAGAGGGAAATACTGACAGTATCATTACTGTAATTGGTATGGTTTTTGGAGCAGGAATTGCACACAACTTCAAAATGGCTTCTTCTCCAACAACAGTAAATACAAACGGTAAAATCGCAGTTATCGTAGGCTTAGTTGTAATTACAGCTATCGCAGTATTTATCACAAAACAAAGAAAAAATGAATTAAAGAAATTAGGATTATAGGAGAAATAAAATGGAAAATATTAAAACTATTGATGCAAGAGGATTAAGTTGCCCAGTTCCCGTAGTACTTACAAAAAAAGCTATTGAACAAAACCCAAAAGACTTACAAGTTATTGTAGATAATGTTGCTGCTAAAGAAAATGTAAGTAGATATGCAACTGCAATGGGTTACAGTGTAAATTATTCTGAAAAAGAGAATGATGAAACATTGTTAACCTTAGAGAAAAAATAATGAATGATTTTGTATTAACTTTTAATACCCAATTAGACGCAATTATTGCAAAAAAATATTGTGAAAAATTAAATATTTCATGCAAACTAGCTCCCGTTCCTAGAAGTCTTTCTTCTTCGTGCGGGACTTGTGCATTTATTAAAGCTGATAATTTAAGCTTATTATCCAACATACAAACTGAAGAAATATTTATTAGCAATAGCGGAGAATATAAAAAATATGAAAGATGTTAAATTAACAAGTATGGTAAAAACAAGTGGCTGTGCTGCTAAACTTCCACCTAAGAAATTAGAAGAAATTTTAAAAACATTGCCAAGTTATAAATCACCAGAATTATTAGAAGACTTCAGTGGAAATGAAGATGCACTTGCATTTGATCTTGGTAACAATAGAATAATGGTACAAAGTGTAGACTTCTTCCCTCCTATGGTTGATGATCCTTATACATTTGGACAAGTTGCTGCAGCTAATGCAATTTCTGATATTTATGCAATGGGATGTACTCCTTCAATTGCACTAAACCTATTATGCTTTCCATCATGTCTTGAAGATGAGGTTATGAGACAAATACTTAAAGGTGGCCTTGATAAAGCAATTGAAGCTAACTGCGTTATAGCAGGAGGTCATACAATAAGTGATGCTACACCTAAATACGGCTTATGCGTAACAGGCTTTGGAGAAAAAGATAGACTTTGGAAAAATCATGGTGCAAATATTGGCGATGTATTAGTTTTAACAAAGAAAATTGGTGTTGGAATAATCTCCACTGCTATAAAAGCTGATATGGTTGATGAAGATGTAAAGCAACAAGCAATAGCTTCAATGACAGAATTAAATAAGAAAGCAAAAGAAGAAGCACAAAACTATGATATTTCTTGTGCAACAGACGTTACAGGCTTTTCATTAATTGGTCACTCAATTGAAATGGTTGGACAAGAAAACTACTCAATCGAAATAAATACAAAAAATGTATTAATGTTCGATGGTGTTTTAGAATTAGCTAAATTTGGAATTTTACCTAGTGGAATGTATAACAATAGAGATTTCAGTGATAAAAAAGTTACATATGATAAGAGTATCACAACAAATGTAGTTGATGTTTTACATGACCCACAAACTTCAGGTGGTTTACTATTAGCATTAAAAGAAGAAGATGCATTAGAACTAGTGAAAAAACTTGATAACGCTTCAATTATAGGACGCGTTATTGAGAAACAAGAAACTCCAATTGTTGTAATATAAACAACTAGAAAATATTTAGTGAAAATTAACCAGTTTCAAATATTTGAAACTGGTTT
>CAZHNE010000133.1:0-5115 GCA_964533775.1 uncultured Spirochaetaceae bacterium
TTATATAATAATCCTAACGAAACAGCTTCGCTTGTTCCTGCCAATTTATAATTTCTAAAGTTTAATCCAAACTCTGCACTTAGTCTTATCATCCATTGTGGATCAACATTATAATTAACTCCACCAGAGAGACCAAGGCGGAAATATGGGGTCTCATCTACACCCAGTATTTGTTCCTTAATTGGAATTAGTGAACCAATTCCAACTTTGTAGAAGTATGTAACATTTGAATGGCTTGGTGTAAATTCTTGTGAGAATGTTAAACTAGCTACTAAATGTTTATAGAACTCATTATAAGTTCCAGCTTCAGAGAACTTATCTGCTCCAGCCCCTACTTGTAAACCAACTACAATTCCATCCTTAACTTCGTTTTCTACTAAGAAATCACCTCTTAATCCAAAGGAAGAATTTAGGGGAATTTGATTTAACTGTAACAATGTAAAGTTTGCTGAAACACCAACCCTAAATGGCCTCGTTTCTTCAATTGCATCCCACTGGCCGATAATTTCTCTGTCACCAAAATCATCAATTGCAGCGGTTAGAATGTCTTCACTTTCAAAGTCCATATCATCTTCTATCTCAATAATTTCTTGATCTTCTTCAAAAGTTTCCTCTACACTTTCTTCAAGGACTGCTGTATCTGCTTCAACTAAAGACTCACTTTCAAGTTGTTCTTCAATTTCAAATGTTACTTCACTTTGAGGGGGTAAAATAGGGTCGTCCTGTTTTTGTTCAGCAGCTACAAGTTCTTTAGAGATAAGATTTCCTTGAGTATCAACTTTTAGATTTTCATCTGCGGCCGTTAATACTATTGCATCTTCATCAAAGTTTATTTTATCAATTGCTCCAAAAACGATTTTAGTTTGGTCTTCGTTTTTAATTATAATGGTATCGTCTGCCGATTCAATAGAGTTTCCTGATTTGAATATATATTCTGTATTACCATCAATTTTATGTATAAGTCTATTTCCATCTTTATATCTTATTCTAATTACATTATCTAAAAGGTCAAAATATTCTATCTCACTTGAAGTAATTAAATTATCATTTAAATAAGTTGTACTAATGTTTCTGGAGTAATTTATTTTTAAATCTGCGATTTTAAATAAAATGTCAGAATTGTTAAATTTAACTAAAGTGTTAAAGGGATAATCTATGGTATAACCGTTGTCATCTCTTAGTAAGTTATAAATAGATGCTGTTGTAATTAAATCATTATTATAAAGAGTTTCATACTTTTTAAAGTCCTTATCTATTAGCAGAGTTATACCAATAGGAAATTTAACTACTAAATCACCATTAGATTTAACTAGTAAAGTTGACTCATCCATGAAGGTGTAAGTTGTACTGCTTTCCCCTTCTTTAACACTTTGGATGTTTTCTGCAGGAAGTGCTTCATCATTTAAAAAAAGTTTATTTTCTTTAATGTGATATCCATATTCACCAGCGTCAAACAATTTAATAGCATCTTTTGGATCAGCTTCTACTTTTGTTGCTAAGACTAAAGATTCTTCAATTGATTCTTCTTTAGTTTCAGGAGTTTTGACTATTTTCTTAACGCTATCTTCTTGTTCTGTTACTTTAATAGAATTATTATTTTCATTTGTTTCATCTGTTTTTTTACGACTACATGAACTAAATAATGTAAGAATAATTATAAAAATAATTAATATTGTAATATTTGTTTTACTACTTTTTAGCTTCATATCTTACCTCATATTATTGTTTGATTATGTTATAAGTTCACAATATAATCAGTATTATTGTAACTTATACTTAATCAGTTTGCTAGTGCCGTTTTACAATAGTTTGTGTTAAGCTTGTGGAGTTTCTTTTTTTAAAAATCTATTTGATGAGTAAGATATCAAAAAAGACCCTAACGGCGCTGTAATTAGGATAGCTATTACTGAAAAAGTTAAAACGAGGTTTCCACTGGAGAGGCCCATTGCTAGAGGAACTCCACCCATAGCAGCTTGCACTGTAGCTTTTGGTATTTCTGCAAAAATACAGAACACTCTCTCTTTTATTGTTAAGTTTGCTTTTAAAGTTGAAATAATAGTTCCAAAAGATCTAAACATTAGCCCAATAAATATCATTAAAATCATTGCAAAACCAGCTTTAGTGGCATATCCAATATTAACTAAAGCCCCTACTAAAACAAATAAGAATATTTCTGCTCCAACCCACAGCTTAGAAAATCTAGGAGATAATCTTTCTGCTAAAATAGGGTAATGTGCTTTAATTGTTATTCCTAAGCTAATAACAGCTAACAGTCCAGAAAGGGGAAGAATAGTTTTTAATAAGCTTTCAGTTGTAATAAATAAAAATGATACTGATAAAAGTAAAAGGACTTTTACCGTATCTCTCATGTGAAACTTTTTAAAAAATCTAACTAAAACTTCTCCACTAATAAACCCTAAAGCTATACCACTAATCATGGAAACAGGGACATTTAATAATGCAAATGCTTGAACTTTCTCCCCTTTATCTAAAGCGATTAATGCAGTAAAAACAACAATACAAAAAACATCATCAACAGCAGAGGCAGCTAAAATCATCTCAGGTATTGATTTATCAGTTCCTCGCTTCTCTTCAATCAATTTAGTCATTGCAGGGACAACTACTGCAGGGGACACAGCAGCAATTACAGAACCTACAATTGCTGCATCTAATAAGGAAATTCCAATTAATTTAGGTGCAATTAATAAGTATCCCACTATTTCAAAAGTTGCAGGAAGAAAGGCTAGTAATATAGCAGGTCGACCAACCTTTTTTAAATCTTGTATATCTAGGCTCAAACCAGCTTTCATTAATATTATAATTAGTGCAATTTGACGTAAATCTGCAGAAATAATAGATATTTTAGGGTCTAATATGTTGAAAGCATGTGGCCCTAGTAATATACCTATAAATAACATTCCAATTATATAGGGTAGTTTGATTTTTGAAAAAATAACTTTTGATAATAAGCCCAAAATAATAATTATAGCTAAAGTAAAAAGCATTAGAATCCCCTTTTGGAGCAGATAAAAAAATGCTCCTGTTATTGTAAACAGAAGTCATCAGCTTAAAGCAGTTTGGATATTTATCCAGGGAGACATTCATTCCCTTTTAAATAATGGTATAATATAAAATGTTTATAAACAAGACGCAACTAATTATTTGGTTTCATCTATTTCTTTTAGAAGTCTCTTAACAATACTACGAAGAGGATGTTGTCGTGATAGCTTTTTCTTCATTGAAACATTGATCTTTGTTAACAAATCGATAGCTAGAGTGTTGTTATCATTTTTTATTGCAAGTCGGGATAACCTTATTAAAAATGAAAACCTCTCTTCATCAGTTAAGAATAGGGATAACTCTGTAGCCTTATTAAAAATTTCTAAGTATGAAAGGTAAGCTTCTTTATTTAATTTGTTTCGTTCATAATAAAGAGCAATTGCAATTAAAATGTTGGCAAGATCTTTTTTAGAACTATCATTAGTGTAAGCCGCCTTATAAGCTTCTAGTAAAAAATAAAGCTGATCTTCTTTGTTTTTATAAACTTGGGATATGGCTGATCTAAACAAACAATAATATGGAAATTCAGGGTTAGATTCATCAAAGGTATATTTATGAGCGATATCTTTAGCCTCTGTTATATTGCCATTTTTTAAATAAGCAAAACCCAAATTAACTATAGCTCTACTTTTAACCTTTATATCAGATGAAGACTTAATAACGTCAAATGATTCTTTTGCTATATCTAAAGCTTCTTCATAGTTATCATCTTCTAAATAAAGTTGGAAAAGCTTATTTGATGTTTTAATGTAAAGATGACTAGTTGGACCTGCTACATTAAATGTTTCAGATCTGGCATTTTCTAACTGAAAAATGGTTTCTTGTCTTTTAGCAAATTGTTTTAAATCCGTTTTATCTTTTGCTAATACTAAATATTTTTTATAATCTTCCACTTTTATTTCCTTATTCTCTGCTCATAAGATAATAATATGGTATCAGAAATTCAACAATAAAAGCTAAAGTTTTAACAAATAGCTCTTTTATAGCAACTATTCTATGATATTAAGCCTTTTGTTTTTTATTGTTCTGAATATAATTGCGTGATACTATATTTATATGATTGATTTTGATAAAAGGATAGTTAGCTTATTTAAAGAAAGGTCCAAAAAAAACTATGTAGATACAATCCATATTGGGTTGGGCTATACGGCGGTAGTATTAAAAAATAATAGTTGTGGGTTGTGTTGTACTCTAATAAATAATAAAGAAAACTGCACTGTTTACAAAAGCAAAGATGATTTTGAGGGAGAATGCTGTTATGAGTTGCTGTTAACTCTTAGAAATAACAAGGATCCAATTAGCAGAGCGATTGTAATAGCAATGGTTAATGCACTTACACAATGTGATTCTAGAGAGTTTGAAGATGATAACAATACCCTTTTTCAAGATTTAAAATTATGTGAAAATGATAAATTAGGCATGATTGGTTATTTTATGCCTCTTGTTAAACAAGCAAGAGAAAAAGGCATATTAATCAAGTCTTATGATATAGGTAAAGAAATAGGTAACGAAGATGAGTTTTATAAGTTTGTTAGTGAAGAAGCTTCTGCTTTAATTATAACAGCAACTAGTTTTATAAATAGTACTTTTTCTTCAATTTGTGAACGAATAAAGGTATTTGATAAGCCCGTAGCAATATTAGGCCCATCAACAATAATGGCAAAAGATTTATACCTTAACACCCCAGTATCAATTTTAGGCGGATCTTTAGTTACAAATAAAGATGGTGTTTTAAAAGCAATTAGAAACGGGAAAGGTACTCCACATATTCATAAAAATGCTAAGAAAATATATCAATTATTAAAATAAAAAATATCAAACCTTTAAAAACAATTTAAAGTCTGTAATTTAACTTTTCAAAGAGAGTTTTCTCTCCTTTTGATAAATTGCTCTCAAAGTTGATTAAATAAAATTACTTTCACCTAAGAAACTATTAAAGAAAGTTATATTCATTCTTCCATTTATGACAAATTTGTATTAAAATAAATAAAAAAACTAAGAGGAATCTATGGCAAGTCAATTATTTATCATTTTAGGGATTCTTATACAGTTAAG
>CAZHNE010000134.1:0-5114 GCA_964533775.1 uncultured Spirochaetaceae bacterium
AGACGAACAAAATGTAACAAATGTTAGTGCAGCGTTCGTGCAAACCCTTAGTAAGACTGTTAAGGCTTCGTCAATTGGGGGAGGTATTTTTTATCAATTTAGAGGTGATCAAGAACTGAGAAACAAAACAAGTTTCGAAGGACTTTATATAAATTTTGTTGTGGCAAAACCTTTTGCCTTTTCATATAAAGGTCTCTTTTCGCCTACTAAAACCGTTGCAACTTCTTTACAACATAGTATTTATGACATAGTTCAAATAGATAGTAATATGTTTGTTAAGTATGGTGGAGGGATTAATTATAATCATTTAGGTGCTGAAGAAAGTGGTAACAAATATTCACAAGATTCTTTTGGCTTAAACGCAATTGGAGCTTTTGAGTATCAATTGGTTGGAGGAATTAATCTCGTTACCACATTAACATTAGGATTAGATTTTTTCACGAGGATAAATGAGAATGGTGTTAAATCTAACCCAGGCGGTGTTGTCTTTAGTATAATACCAGCGGTTGGTGCTAGTTATATTTTCTAGAGAAATAAAAAGCAGAAATTAAACCCCCAAAAATAATTGGGGGTGATTTTTTTTAAAGTTTGCCTTATGTTCTTTCAGGGTTTAAAACTCTAGTAGATTTTATTTCACCTTTGTTTAAACGTCTAATAATATAGCCTTCTTCTAAAGGTTTATCAGTTTTTAAATATTGAACTTTTCCATGATCGATTTGATCAATTTCTTCAAAATCACTGTTTAATAAAGTGTAACTATCATCAACTATGTTTAAGACATTTTTTCCAATGTATTCAATAGTTTGACCTTTTTTAACTTGGAACCTTACATCAACATCCCAAATACCTTTTTTAACTTCTTTATTAACAATTCCTATAAAAAGATATCTTCTCTCATAACCATCACTAGTTGGATCACTAATATTGTCTTCAGCTGTTGGATCAAAGAAAAAGCCAGTTGAATATTTTCTGTGACTAATATTAAATAAGTCTTTTCTATACTCTTCTAATAAAGGGTCTTTATCTATAGCTTTTCTATATGCACGAGTTACAACAGCATTATAGTAAAGGCTCTTCATCCTTCCTTCAATTTTAAAACTACTAACCCCAGCATCAATAAGCTCATCAACGTGATCAATCATGCACAAGTCTTTACTGCTTAAAATAGTTGTAAAACCATCTTGCTCACTAATAGTATAATATTCATTTGGTCTCTCATATTCTTCTAAAGCTAAAGCTTCACTGGAGAGAACCTTTTCTAACTTGTCATTAGCCATTAAACGATAATTCCACCTACAAGAGTGGGCACAGTCGCCTTGATTGGCACTACGGGAGGAAAAGTAAGAAGAGAGAAGGCATCTGCCTGAATAAGCCATACACATAGCTCCATGAACAAAAGTTTCAATCTCTAATTCGGGAGCTACTTGTTTCATATTTCTAATATCATTAATAGAGGCTTCTCTTCCTAAAATAATTCTAGAGAAACCCATATTGTAATACATCTTAGCAGCTGCAGAGTTGATACAACTAGCTTGGGTAGAGAGATGAACTTCAGCTTCTGGAATCGCATTTTTTATAACATCCATAGCTCCAATATCAGTAACAATATAAGCGTCAAATGGCCAAGATTTTAATTCTTTAACCTGTTCTCTTAAATCCTTAATTTGATCTTCATGAAATATAATATTGATTGCACAATATAACTTCTTATTATCAAACTGATTTTTTACTTTTATTAATTCATCTCTTTGACTTAGATCAATGTTTTTAGCATTTGCTCTAAGTGAAAACTTTGGCAATCCCATGTAAGCTGCATCAGCGCCAAAGGTATATGCAGTTCTTAGTTTTCTCAAATCTCCAGCAGGGCTAAGTAGCTCAACCACGAAGAGCCTCCTTTACGGCATGTGAAACAGCTTCACTAATAAGGTTTACTCCTTCAGTATTCCTTTTTTTCTCAACTACTGGTCTTGTTGCTTTTTTATCGTTAGGGAAGGCAATGTCTATAACTTGTGATACATCATCAACAATGTGGAATTTAATTCCCTTTGTTACTTTTTCATCAAGCTTATCCAAATCTTTTTTATTTTGCTTTGGAATAATAATTTCTTTAGTCTTGTTTCTTTGAGCTGCTAATACTTTTTCCTTTAGTCCACCAATAGGCATAACTTTACCCATTAGAGACAATTCTCCAGTCATAGCAAGTCTAGGCTTTATAACCTGGTTAGTTATAAGGGAGTATATAGCGGTTGTCATAGTAATTCCGGCACTAGGGCCATCTTTCTTAATAGCACCCTCAGGTACGTGAATGTGGATGTTATAGTCGTCAAAATATTCACTACTTAATCTATATTTGTCTACATTACATTTAAGGTAGGTGTAAGCTATGTTAATACTTTCTTTCATAACATCACCTAATTGACCTGTTAGCTGCAATTCACCTTTGCCTTTAGAGGCTAGTGACTCAATAGCTAAAGTGTCTCCACCCATAGCAGTCCAAGCTAAGCCAACAGCCATACCCGGTTTGTTAGCAACGATAATATTATCGCTTGTAAAATAAGGGATACCTAAATATTCTATTATTTCATCTTTACCAACTTTAATTGGCAGTTCAACATCTTTTTCATCAACAAGTTTTAAAGCTAGTTTTCTGTTTATTTTATTTAAATTTTTCTCAAAATTTCTCACTCCAGCTTCTCTCGAGTACTCTTCAGCAATTTTCTTAAGAATTGTTGGTGTATAAACAATATCATCTTTCTTTAATCCCATTTTATCTAAAGATTTTGGAACTAAATATTTTTTACCAATTTGAACTTTTTCATCTGAAGTGTATCCACCAACTTCAATTAATTCCATTCTATCTAACAATGGCGCTGGTATACCGTTAATACTGTTTGCTGTAGCAATAAATAGCACATTCGATAAATCAAAAGGTAAATCTAAGTAGTTATCTCTAAATGAGTTGTTTTGTTCAGGATCTAAAACTTCTAATAAAGCAGAAGCCGGATCTCCTTGGAAAGATTGACCCATTTTATCAATTTCATCAATTAAGAAAAGCGGGTTGTTTGATTTACAAGTTTGTAAACCTTTTACAATTTTACCAGGAATTGCTCCAACATAAGTTCTTCTGTGACCTTTAATTTCACTTTCGTCTTTCATTCCACCAACAGAGAACCTAAAGTATTTTTTATTTAAAGCAGTAGCAATTGAGCGTCCAATACTTGTTTTACCAACACCAGGAGCACCAACAAAACAAATTATCGCACCCTTATTATCTTTCTTAAGAGCTCTTACTGCAAGGTATTCTAAAATCCTATCTTTAACATCAGTCATTCCATAATGATCTCTGTTTAAAACTTTTCTTGCTGAAGCTATTGAAATTTTCTTTTCTTTACTTGGTTTCCAAGGAAGCTTAACAATGTTTTCTATATAGTTTCTTGTAACGTTGAAATCAGGAACAATCATTTCAAGAGCATTTAGTTTTTCAAATTCATCAGCTACTTTTTCTCTAACTTCTTCATTGAAATATGGCTCAACTTCTTTTATTTGTTTTTCCAATTTAGCAATTAATGCTAACTTTGGATCACTAGCCATACCAAGTTCCATTTGAATTGTTTTTAATTCTTGTCTTAAAAAATATTCCCTTTGTTGTCTTTCAACTTTTTTGTTAACTTTAAAAAGAATGCTTTTTTGGATACGAGTAATCTCTTGTTCATTTTTTATATGAATAAGGAGTTTTTCAATTCTTTCTCTAATATCTAAGCACTCTAATAACTCTTGTTGATCTTCCCCATCTATTTCGAGATTTGAAATTAAGAAGTCCGCTAATTTGCCAGGATCTTCAATATTTATCATATTGAGTTTAAGTTGCTCATTGAGCATAGGGTCATGCTCAGCAAGTTTTTTAATTTCTGTAAATAACTGTCTTGCCCAAGGTATTAATTTATCTTTATTATATTCTAAGTTATCTAAATATTTAACTTCTGCAATCAAATATTTGCCACTATCTAAAAATGACTCAACAGCAAAGCGTTTCATTGTAGAAATGAAAACGTGAACACCACCGTCAGGTAGTTTTATTTGTTTTATTATTTTAGCTGCAGTTCCAACTGTATATAATGAATCTTCTTCGCTCTCGTTTGTATCTTCTTTAGTTAGCAGAAGGCCAATCATGCCTCCGTGCTTAACGGCTTTACTAATAACATCAATATCTTGTGTTTCAGTGAACATAAGATGTGTTAATAAACCAGGGAAAACAGGTACAGGTCCAACTGGTAATATAAATAGATTTGAAGGGAGGTCTCTCACTTCATCCATTAGATCTATATCTTTCATATTTCCTCCAAAATTTGTATCTATATTAAAAGTAATCAAAAAAAATCTCTGAGGATAGTGTTTTTAATCTTTTTTTAGCCATTTAACACCTAAATAACATAAAGGTGTGTCAATTAAAGCAAAAATAATCTTGAATATCCAATATGGAATTATTAAAGATACAATGAAAGCCGCGTTAAATTTTGGGTTAATATTATAAAAAGCGATAAACATAAAAATTATCGTATCGAATAATTGACTTATCATTGTTGAAACATTGTTTCTAATCCAAAGATGCTTTTCTTTTGTCATCTTTTTTACTATAGAGAATATAAAAATATCAATATTTTGACTAACTGTAAAACTAATTAATGACGCTAAGGTCATTCTAAGAGTAGAGCCAAAAATACTAGCATATTCACTATTTAAATGATAACTAGAATGTGGAGGAATAGCAACACACAAAGCAACCATTAGAAATAAGAAAATCAACATTATTATTGAAACTCTTACAAAATATAAGGCTCTTTTTTTGCCTTTTACTTCTCCTATAATATCTGTAACCAAATACATAGCAGGCATAAAAAATATGCCAACCGATACTCTTACATCAAATAAGGATATAATTTTTGTTCCTACAGTATTTACTAATACCATTGAAGTGATGAAGAGGCCAAATAAGAAAAACTCTTTTTTATCAAAATCCACAGCACGCTCCTAAAAGAATGTTTCAAAATTAATATCATGAAAAAATATAAAAGACAATACAAAGACGAAAATGATTAGATTTATTCAAATTTAGT
>CAZHNE010000135.1:0-5057 GCA_964533775.1 uncultured Spirochaetaceae bacterium
TTCTTTAGTAATGCTAAGTATCTTGCTTCGTGATCTTTTTCAATATCAGCAACCATTGCAAATAATTTAGAGATCTTTGTGAAACCTTCTTCAGCAGCTTCTTCAGACATTCTCTTATACATGTCAGTCCATTCATAGTTTTCACCACTTGCTGCATCTTTTAAGTTAGTCATTGTATCTTGAACTTTTCCACCTTCTTGTAACAACTTAAACCAAATTTTAGCATGTTCTTTTTCGTTTTGTGCTGTTTCTAAAAAAATGTTAGAAATTTGTACATAACCTTCTTTTTTTGCTTGTGATGCATAATAAGTGTACTTGTTTCTTGCTTGTGATTCACCAGAAAAAGCTTCCATTAAATTCTTTTCTGTTTTTGTACCTTTTAAATCCATTATTAACTCCTTTGCTAATCGATTAATTATCATTAGCCTTGTCTAAACATCCAGGACAAATTCCTGTAATTATTATATTCTTATCAATGTTTGAAAAACCTGTTTCTTTTTCAACATTGCTAATAAGCTCACTACAAATTGGAAAGTCGACATCATATATTTTCTTGCACTTTCTACACTCAATATGTTGATGAGTTGGTACTTTCCAATCATAATGATCTGGACCATCAAAAGCATAAATACGCTTAATCTGACCTTCATCAACTAATAAATTCAAATTTCTGTAAACAGTGGCTTTTCCCACGCTTGGGTGAGTTATGTGTATATGATCATATACTTCTTGTGCAGTAGGATGATTTCGTAATTTCCTAACTGCATCTAGGACTAACCCTCTTTGAATTGTCTGTCTTCTTTCTATCATTAAATTAACCTTATTGAAATTTGTTCTCTATAAGGATTATGCGTCAATAGAACGAAAATGTCAACACATTAAATTTTCTCTAAAGCTAGATAAGTTGCTTTTAAACGTGTTAAACAAGGGTAACAAAGCATAAAGTGTGAAAATACTCCCTTAATCTAAGTTGGCTAAACCAGTATATAAATTGTAATAAGTACCCTTAGAAGCTATAAGTTCTTTATGATTTCCCATCTCTATAATCTCACCATGTTCTAGCACTACAATTACATCGCTGTTTCTTATAGTAGACAATCTGTGAGCAATAACAAATACGGTTCTTCCTTCCATTAGCTTGTTCATACCTTCTTGAACTATCTTCTCAGTTCTAGTATCGATACTACTAGTAGCTTCGTCTAAAATCATAACAGGCGGATTAGCAGCAGCACATCTTGCTATGGCTAGAAGCTGTTTTTGACCTTCTGAGAGTAAATTATCTTCACCTTCTAAATAAGTATCATATCCATCTTCTAATAGTGTAATAAAGTAATCCGCATTAGCTAATTTAGCTGCAGCAACAACTTCTTCATCAGTGGCAGAGAGATTACCGTATCTTATATTTTCTTTTATAGTTCCACTAAATAAACTAGTATCTTGCAATACAAAACCTAGAGCTCTTCTCAAGTCCGGCTTTCTAATATTTCTAATATCTATACCATCGTAATAAATAGCTCCGCTATCTATATCGTAAAAACGATTTATTAGATTTGTTATAGTTGTTTTACCAGCTCCAGTTGAGCCAACAAAAGCAATGTTTTGCCCAGCTTGTGCTTTTACATTAATGTTTTTTAATATTGGGGTATCCCTAACGTATGAGAAATGAACATCCCTCAATTCTACTTCACCTTTTAAAAGAGTTAGCTTTTCTCCATCTTTAAACGCCCACTGGCATGTTTGTTCTTTACATTCAACAAGGTTGCCATCTTTATCCTTATGTACGTTAAAAAGCTCAATATGGCCGCTATCCTTTTCACTTTCTTCATCTAAGAGGTTAAATATTCTCTCTGCTCCAGCTAATGCTAACATAAGTGCATTTACCTGCTGACCAAGAGAAGAAACAGGTTGGGAAAGACTTCTAGACAATTGTAAGAAACTAACTATAACACCTAGTGTTATACCAGGATATCCATTAATTGCTAGTGTTCCGCCAACTATAGCTAAGATTACATATTGTATATAATTAAAGCCATTTAGTGTTGGCATAAATATATTAGCTAACATGCTAGCTTTTTTAGAATTCTCGTATAATATTTTATTTAAATTATCAAACCTTTCATTAACTTCATCTTGTTGGTTATAAACTTTAACTTCTTTTTGTCCATCAATCATTTCTTCAATAAAAGCATTAGTCTCTCCTAGAGATTCTTGCTGTTTAGAAAAATAGTTTCCAGAAGCTTTGCCTAAAAATTTAACTGCAAATAACATGCCACCTAATAAAACAAAGGCAATTAGAGACAATCTCCAACTTGTTATAAGCATAGCAATTAAAATACCAATAAATTGTAATAGTCCAAGTAATAGCTGCGGTAAGCTTTGTGCTAACAAATTAACCATTGCATCGGTATCATTTGTGAAGCGACTCATTATATTACCATGGCCTGTTGTATCAAAAAAAGTTAATGGGAGGGTTTGCATATGACTAAACATTTCATTTCTAAGAGATTTGAGAATCTTTTGTGAAATGATAATCATAGCCCTAGAATAATAATACATTGCTCCAACACCAACTATTAAAACAACGGCGAATATAGGTACAGTCTTATAAAAGTAAGAAAAGTCTGGGTTTTCAACTCCAAGTAATGGAGTAATTCCATCGTCTATTATAAATCTTAAAAAGATAGATGATGCTATAGTTGTAGTTGATGCTAAAACAATACATATAAACACAAAGAATAGTTTCACTTTATAAGGTGAAAGATATGTTAACAGTCTCTTTGTTGTCTTTTTTATTGATTTTGGTTTAGCACCTTTTCCTCTAAATGGTGGAGGCATTACCTACCTCCTTTTGTTGTGTGTAATATACTTCTTGATATATATTATTAGTTTCTAACAATTGCTCATGTTTTCCTTGCCCCACAATAAAGCCTTCATCTAAAACAAGAATATTATCACAATTCTCTATGCTCGAAATTCTTTGAGCTATTATAATCTTAGTAGTGTTAGGTAGTTTTTCTCTTAACCCTTTATTTATTCTAGCTTCTGTAGACATATCAACAGCACTAGTGGAATCATCTAATATTAAAATTTTTGGTGATTTTATTAGCGCTCTCGCTATGGCCAATCTTTGTCTTTGACCGCCAGAAACGTTTACACCACCTCTTTCAATCTTATAATCATAACCTTTGTCTAAAGTCATGATATAATCGTGAATTTGGGCTATCTTACATACTTCAACAACATCTTCAAAACTTGCATCAGCATTACCCCAGAGAATGTTTTCTTTAATTGTTCCAGAAAATAAAACAGACTTTTGAAGTGCGTAAGAAATACTATCTCTTAGTGTTTCTAAAGAATAATCTTTAACATTAACACCACCGACAGTAATTGATCCTGATTGCACATCATACAATCTAGGAATAAGATTAACGAGTGTTGTTTTAGAAGAACCGGTAGATCCAATTATTCCAACAGTCTCCCCTTCTTTAATCTTTATATTAACATCTTCCAAACAAAGCTTATCGTCTCTTTTTAAATAACTAAAGTTAACTTCTTTAAATTCAATATCTGCATTTTTAACTTGAGTTACTGCGCTTTCTTTATCTTTAATATCTTCTTCTTCTACTAAAACTTCTGTTATTCTTTTCATACTAGGAAAAGAAACAATAAACATGACAAATACGCTAGCAAACATCATTAGTGAAAATAGGGACATGCTAGTATAGCTTACTAAACTTACAAGCTCTCCGGTCGTTAGTGTTTCACTAATTACCATTTTTGATCCTACAAATACTATAAGGATAGTAATTAAGGAAACACATAATAGCATTATTGGCATTAGAGCAACTGTTAGTTTATAGGCTTTAACATATAGCTCTTCTAAGTAAGAACTTCTTTTTTCAAACTTTTCAATTTCATAATCATCTTGAACATATGCTTTAACTACTCTTATTCCACCTAAGTTTTCTTTAACAACTCTATTTAATTCATCAATTTCAGTAAATACTTTATTAAATCTAGGAAACGCTAGTCTTATAATTACAAAAAGGAGAACTCCTAATATAGGTGCAGCAGTTAAAAAAGCAAGAGAAAGTTTAGGACTAATCACATAAGCCATGTATATAGAAAATATCAAAGTACATAATGAGCGAAAAGCTGCTCTAACAGACATTTGATATACATGTTGAAGTCGGTGAACGTCTGTAGTTAGCCTAACAATCAAAGAACTTGATGAGAACTTATCTAAATTAAAAAACGAATAGTTTTGAACTTTGTAAAATAAATTTTGTCGCAAATTTTTAGCAAAGCCTGTGGCACCTCGGGCTGCAAACACAGCTCCTAGAACACCGAATATAGTCATTAAAATTGTTACTACTAGCAACTTTATCCCAATACTATAAATATGGCTTTGACTTGCAACATTAATCCCATCATCTATCAAACTTGCGACTATAAATGGGATTTGAACAAATAATATTGTATCTATAACTACAAATAAAGGAGCGAGAAAAGTCTCTTTATAATAACCTTTCAAGCTCCCTAAAATTGGTTTAATCTTCATTAATCCTCTTTTTCAAAATTTTCTCTCATTGTCTCTATTACTTTAAAGAATGTTTCCATATCTTCTTCAGAAATACCTTCTGTCATTTCCGCTTCCATAGTTTGTAGAAAACCTTCAAACCTAGCTCCAATTTCTTTTGCTTCCTCTGTTAAAACTACTTTCTTAAGTCTTTTATCAGAAGGAACAGATTTTTTAGTAACTAAACCATTTTTTTCCATTAACTTTAGTATCTCTGTAGTAGTTGGCCGTCTAAGAGAAAATCTCTTATCGATATCTCTTTGGAAAACAGGCTCATCTTCTTTAGATGCTATGTAATTAATGATGTAATAATGAGAAGACGCTTGCCTCTTATTATTAGTATCCCCATCGAAGGTCATTAGCTTCCTTCGAACATGATTGGTAAGTCGCCTCAACTCGCATGATGCACTCTTATTCATTATATTAACTCCTTGTACTCTATTATCATCAAGTACTAGTACAATATTAGTATAATATT
>CAZHNE010000136.1:0-5017 GCA_964533775.1 uncultured Spirochaetaceae bacterium
AACATACTCTTAGTAGCCTCTTCTATACTAATTTTACCTATCGCAGAACCTACAAACAAGGCTGATCCTACTGGAGGTGTACATAATCCGATAGCTAAGTTTAAAATCACAACAACACCAAACTGAACAGGATCCATACCTAATGTACCTACAACTACTGGATATAAAATAGGTGTACAAATAATAATTAGAGGTGCCATATCCATAATTGTTCCTAGCAATAATAACATTACGTTAATTAATAACAACAGTACAATCCTATTATCACTTATACTTATTAAAGCAGTTGTTATTGATTGTGGAATCCTTAAAAAAGCTAATAGGTAACCAAAAGAAGAAGCTGCTGCTATTAAGCTCATAACCATTGCTAATGTTCTTAGAGATGAAAGAAGAATTTCTTTTATATCACTAAGTGGGATTTCCCGATAAACAAAGAAAGTTACTATAAACGCGTATACAACTGCCACCGCAGCACTTTCTGTTGCTGTAAAAACACCTGAAACTACACCACCAATTATTAATATCATGGTTAGTAATCCAAGAATTGCATCAATAGATACTTTCATAGTTTCTTTAAAAGTATACTTTCTTTCTTTTGGATAATTTCTTTTCCTTGCAATAATGTAAGTGACAATCATTAATCCAACGCCTAACATAACACCAGGGAGTAATCCTCCTAAGAATAGTTTACCTACACTTACACCACCTCCGGCGGCAAGTGCAAAAATAATCATGTTATGACTTGGAGGAATAATAACACCTTGGCAAGAACTAGTTACTGTAACTGCGACAGAAAAGTCTCTGTCATATCCTTTTGCATGCATCATTGGAATCATCATAGTTCCAATAGATGATACATCAGCTACAGCAGAACCTGAAATTCCACCAAAAAACATACTTGCTAAAATATTAACTTGTGCTAAACCACCTCTGTAGCGTCCTATTAGCGCATTTGAGAACTCGATAAGCCTTTTAGAGATTCCTCCCCTACTCATCATTTCTCCCGCTAATATAAAGAAAGGGATTGCTAGTAGAGAGAATGAATTAACTCCACTTACCATTCGTTGTACAATTGTTAACAGAGGAATATTCAAATAGTTTGCAGTAAGAACAGACGATAAAATTAATGAAAATGTGATTGGCAATCTCAATAACAACAAAACTAGAAAAGATACAATTAGTATTGTTGAAGCCATAGTTGTATTAATCATCTAATAACACCTCGCTTTTTGTTAAATCTTCTGCTTTTATTGCAATAATCAAGTAAATAATTGCATATAAAATAATAAATACTGCAATTATGGGAAGTACTATGTAATTAACTGCATTTGTTATTTTTGTTGCAGGTAAAAAACTCCTTAGACCATTTTTTGCAAGCCCGATTCCATAATAAAAAAGAATTACGCCTAGAATAATTTCACAGACGTATTTAAAAACTCTTAACCCTTTCTCTAAAGGTGCTGGCAAGTTTTTAGGAAGTAAAGTTATACTAATATGCAAGTTTTCTTTAACGCCTAAAGCCATTGCTATAAAAGTAAACCATATTACAATTACTAAGGAGACTTCTTCTCCCCATCTAATACCGCTTCTAAAACCATACCTTAGTACAACGTTAGTAAATACAATGAGAACCATTGCAATCATTAAAGCCATACAAAAATATAAAACATAGTTAAAAACTTTATCTAATGTTTTTTTTAATTTTTCCATTTTAGCTCCCAGTCGACAATAGGGCCCATTTTAAGTGAGCCCCGAATAAATAAGCTTAATACTGTATTATTTAACAGCGCGAATTTTTTCAATCCATGCTTTTCCTTCAGCATTTAACATTTTTTCATACAAAGGATCCATTGCTTTTGCAAATTCAGCTTGATTGTTAATTTCATTAATTTGACAACCTGCTGCTAGAACTTTTGCTTTTGATTTTTCAACATAGTCTGCCCAAGCTTGAATTTGTGTTGCTTGTGCTTCTTTAGCTGCTTTTTTAATAATATCTTGGTGCTCTTTACTTAGTTTTTCCATAGTGGTTTTTGAAGCTACTAACATTTCAGGAACACGAGTGTGTTGATCAATTGAGTAGTATTTAGCAACTTCGTAGTGACTTGAAGAGTCATATGAAGGCCAGTTGTTTTCTGCACCGTCAATAACACCAGTTTGTAATGCTGAATAAACATCACCGTAACTCATTGGAGTTGGAACAGCACCTAATGCTTTAACAAGACCCATCATTAATTCGGATTCTTGTACTCTAATTTTCATACCCTTAAGATCAGCAACATCATAAATAGGTTTTTTAGTGTTATAGAAGCTTCTTGCACCTGAATCAAAGTATGTTAAACCAACAAAGCCATTATCTTCCATTGATTTAAGGAAGTATTCACCAATTTCTCCATTTAAAACTTTCCACATGTGTTCTGGAGATCTGTATAAATAAGGCATTTGTAAAGCATCTAATAATGGATTAAAAGATGATAATGGGCTAATTGATACACGTGTAAAATCAATACCACCAAATTGTACTTGTTCAATACAAGACTTCTCATCACCTAAAGTAGCTTGAGGATAAACTTCAACTTTAATTTTCCCGTTTGTATACTCTTCTACTAATTCAGCAAACTTTTCATCACCAATAACTGTTGGGTAGCCAATAGGTTGGTTATCAGCAAGTCTTAAAACAATTGTTTCATCACCTTTGGCCTCTCCGTCACCTTGTGCAAACATCGGGGTGAAAACAACGCTAACTAAAACCAATAAAATAAATAGTTTCTTCATAAATTATTACTCCTTTTTGTAACTTTTTATATTTAACTCAATTGTAACATCAATTTTGTTCTACTCGAAAGTGAGAAAAATAGCAAATTTCTAACAATTATTTTCCTTTTTTACAAACAAGTAACAATTTTACTAATTTTCCATGATACAATTAAATATGTTTAAGAAAATTAAAGAACAATTTGAAAAAGCATTTTTCAATAAAAACTCTAACAAAAGAAAAAATATACACATGCTATTATTTCAACACAACTTATTAGTAGTTGTCATTATATTTTTGAGCTCTCTTTTTCTTTTTAATTATATATACAACTTTTTAATTGAAGAGCAAAAAAGCTCGAAAGAAAATCTTATTGTACATAACATTATTATTGAGATTGAACAGTGTAGAAATCTTTTAGAAGAATACAGAATATCTAAAGTGCCACAGAGAAAAGCAGAGTTACTCCTTCAACAAAAAGCTATTTTAATAAATATAGAAAGTGAAATTAATAGCTTGGAAATAAGGTACCAAGAATCTCCAACAAGGTATTTTTTAAACAATGGTATTTTAAATGGTAAAAAAACAATAGAAGAACTACATACCGTATTACAAAATAAAGAAGATGAAAACTCATCTGATTTTTATAAAATATATTATAGAATAAGTAGCACATATGACTATTTATATAAGTATTTAACAAACCAGTATTTATTAGCAATGGTAAGGGATAATGTTGCTCTAATGGCTGATAAAGAAGAGCAACTTATTCGCTTAAGAGCAGTATCAATTATTGTTTTTTTCCTTTTACTACTTAGCTATATTATTTCAACTTCAAGAACAACTAAGAAGATGCTCGGACCAATTGATGCAATGGTTTCTACAGCTAAAAAAATTGAAGAAGGTATTTTCGAAGAGGAAAAAGAAATTATTGAAGGACCTCAAGAATTAGTGTTTTTAGAAGAGTCAATTGAAAATATGAAAAAATCTTTACGAGATAAACTAGACCTAATTCAAAAAAATGCCTCTTTAGAGAAAGAAATTCATATTAGAGAAATGGAGCAGCTGAAAACCCAAAAGGAACTTGAAAGAGCTAAATTCAAATCACTTCAAGCTCAAATTAACCCACATTTTTTATTCAATACTTTAAATATTATTCAATTAACTGCTTTGTTTGAAAATGCAGATCAAACAAATAAATTAATCCAAAGCTTAGCTGCTATTTTTAGATACTCCCTTGAGCATCAAGATGAAATTACAATAAGAGAAGAACTATTTTTTATAGAGCAATATTTAAAAATACAAAAAGCTAGATTTAACGAGAGGCTCACCTACTCAATAAAATGTGGAGAGTTATGTAAAAACATCTTAATTCCTCCTCTAATTCTTCAACCACTTGTTGAAAATGCTATCATTCATGGGATAGAACCAAAAGAAGAGGGGGGCTTAGTTTCAATAGATATTTTTAAACAGCTAAATTCAGTTATTATAAATATAAAAGATACTGGTGTTGGAATTGATGAAGATTTTGATGTTAAAGATAGCACTAAATCAACAAAAGGCCATAACATTGCTATCTATAACATTAAAGAACGATTAAAAATTTACTTTAATAATAACGCTTCTATTAGTTTTAACAGGTTAAATAAAAACGGAGGAAGCTGTGTGAAAATAATTATTCCGTATGAGGTTGAAAATGTATAATTTATTAATAGCCGATGATGAACAACTAGAAAGAGATGCAATAGCTTTTTTAATAAAAAAAAGAAATCTCCCTTTTAAGGTTTTTAAAGCTAAAAACGGCAAAGAAGCTATTAACATATTTAAAGAAAAAAAAGTTGACTTTGTTATTCTCGATATTAAAATGCCCCTTCTAAACGGTTTAGAGGTAGGCGTTAAAATTAGAGAGCTAAACAGAAAAACCCCTATTGTTTACTTAACAGCGTGGAGCACTTTTGACTTCGCAAAATCAGCCATTTCAATTGGGGCTAAAGAGTATTTAGTAAAGCCTTTAAACAAATATGATTTATACAATGTTTTAGAAACTTTTATTTATCAAAAAAAAGAAGAGTCTTCTGCTTCAAATGAAAAGCTTAAAACTGTAATTAATCAGTTTTCTAGATCTTTCTTTTCTTCTATGAAGCACGGTTTAATAAAGCCTGAAATTTTAAGCAACTATTTTGATTTAAAAGAAAACGAAGCTTTTGAAGGAATTAGCTTAATTGCTAGTGAGTGTAATTTAGATAGCTTAAAAACATTTTTTGA
>CAZHNE010000137.1:0-4992 GCA_964533775.1 uncultured Spirochaetaceae bacterium
ATTATTTTTTTAAATACATTCAACAAAAGCTTTAAACAACGGCTCCATACTTTTACTATTAACTAAAAGTGTTTCAGGGTGCCATTGCACACCAATACAGAAGTAATCCTTATCTTCTGTTTCTATTGCTTCAACAACGCCATCTGAGCTTAAAGCACTAAGAAATAGGTTATCCCCCACTTTGTTAATACTTTGATGATGAATGCTGTTTACGTCTATAACTTGCTTGTTAAATATTTTATAAAGCTTTGATTTTTTATTAATTATAACTTTATGGCTGGTATTAGAGATGTTTTTTAAATCATTATGGTCAACATCTTTAGATTCCCTTAGGTCATATTTTTGATCTTGAAAAAGTGTACCACCACAAGCAATATTTAAAAGTTGGCATCCTTTACAAATACCTAGGATAGGCTTTTTTTGCTTCATAGCCTCTATAATTAACTCTAAAGAAAAGAGGTCATACTCTTTGTTGCCTTTTTGGCATTCTTTTTTTCTCTCTTCATTATATAACGAGGGATCAACGTCGTCCCCTCCTGGGATTAGCAAAGCATCAAGTAGAGAAATATAATTTTTAACTATCTTTGAATTATAATTTTTAATATAAGGAATTATTAGGGGTAGAGCGTTAGCTTTTTCTATTGCGGAAGTATATGTTTCAACGCAACCTTGTCTATCAAAATTTTGAAAAACAGAAGTCGGTGATGGCGGAGAAATCTCGCCAATAATACCGACAGTCTTAAAATCTTTATTCATAATTAGCCTCTAAGTGATGTAACTAATCTAGAAGATATTATAAAAAAAATTATTATTCAATAATTGATAATAAATGTTTTAAAAATTCACTCGTTCTTTTAGTTGAAGAAATAGATAGTCTCTCTTTAGTAGAGTGTATATCATACATATTTGGTCCAAAAGAAACTGAATCCATTCCTTCTATCCTTGAATTAATAATTCCGCATTCTAAACCAGCATGGATTGCTGTTAAAACAGGTTTTGTTTTGGCGTAGTCCTCGTATGCTTTAGCACAGAATTCTGCTAGCTTTGATGATAAATCTGGTTTCCAAGAGGGGTAAGCACCAACTTGAGTTACTTCCGCATTACAGGTTAGAAAAGCTTTAGCACACTTATTAGCAACATTATCTCTACTACTCATAATAGAGGATCTATGAGAGCTAATTGCTTCTAGGCTATTATCTTCTGTTGTAACAATTGCTAAATTAGATGATGTTTCAACAACGCCCTCTAAGTCCATACTCATTGCAGCCACACCGTGAGGAGCTAAATAAAGAGATCTAACAAAGTTTACACTATCATTATTTGAGAACGCAGAATTAGTTGAGACTTCATCTAAAGAGATAGAAATTTTTGGTTCTTGTGTGGAAAACTCTTCTTTATAGATAAGGTTTAATTTGTCTACCGCTTCTTTTAGTTTTTTTTCTTCACTCTTATCAATAGAAAAAATTGTTTCACATGAGGAGGGAATAACATTTCTTTTTGTTCCACCCTCAATAGATGATAATCTTAAAGTTTCTAAGTCAACTAATGTTCTAGCTGTTAGCTTTATCGCATTGGCTCTTTGCATATGGATTTCAGCACCGCTATGACCACCTAATAGGTCTTTTATAGTTAGTTTATAGCTTTTGTAGTTATTAGAAAGAGTTTCTTTTTTTACATTTAATTTAGCTTGGGTTTCAATTCCTCCAGCACAACCAATATATATTACACCTTCTTCTTCACTGTCTAAATTAATTAGTTTTCTGCCTTTTATGTTTTCTGGTTCAACATTAAAAGCTCCAGTTAAACCTGTTTCTTCACTTACTGTAAAAAGCCCTTCTAAGGGACCATGCTTTACTGTACTATCTTTAAAAACATCTAGAATCAAGGCGATTGCTACACCATTATCCGCACCCAAAGTCGTATCTTTTGCTTTTATAAAATCATCTTCAATTTGAAGATCTATAGGATCTTTTGTAAAGTCATGTTTAGAGTCCAAAGTTTTAACACAAACCATATCCATATGACCTTGCAAAACAACTGTGCTTTTATTCTCATAGCCTTTTGTTGCAGGAACATAAATAATTACATTTCCTATTTTATCCACTTTAGCTTCAAAATTATTTCTTTTAGCAAAGTTTAGTAAGTACTGTCGAACACCTTCTTCATTACCCGATTCTCTTGGAATATCAGAGATGTCTTTGAAGTATGAAAAAAGTGCTTTTGGTTGTAAATTGTTGATTGTTCTCATTTTTGTTCCTTATCCTAATCTATCTTTTATTAAATTTCCTTCAATAATTAAAGCTTTCAACTGAAAGTTGTCATCTAAGACAGTTAAATCAGCTTTATACTCAGGAATTAATAAGCCAACTTTTTCCATTGAATAAATTCTGGCAGGATTAGTCGACGCCATTTGTACAGCATCGGATAAAGGGATTCCCCAACTAATCATATTTCTTAGTCCGTGTAGCATTGTAAGAGAGCTTCCTAAAAAGAGAGAATTGTCAGCCTTACTAACAAAAGCCCCTTCTTTTCCTAGTATTGCCTCAACGCCATTTGCATACAATTTACCACTTCTTTGTTTTGTTGGTTTTAATGCGTCTGTAATCATAACAATATTATCTAAAGGTTTGTTTTTTATTAGTAGTTTAACAAGATCTGGGTGAACGTGAACACCGTCACATATGATTTCAGCATTCATGTGATTTTCTATTAATATAGCACCTACAGTTCCTGGGTTTCTGTGATGAAGCCTACTCATAGCATTAAAGAAGTGAGTTGAGTGTAATATACCACACTGCATACCTTCTAAAATATTTTCATATGTAGCATCTGTATGGCCAGCAAGTAAAACAACGTTATTCTTTCTAGCTTCTAGAGCTAAGGTACGCATTTGCTTTAATTCTGGAGCAACTGTCATACATACAACTTTGCCTTGTCCTGCTTCTAAGAGTTCGTAAAATATATCTAAATCAACATCACATCTACCCTCAGCGTTTTGACCACCTATTCTTTTTGAAGAAATAAAGGGACCTTCAATATTTATCCCTTCAATGATGGCGCCTTTTTCCTTACCCATTGCTTCAACGATAGCTCTTATACCATCAAGCATTCTTTCTTTGACATCTGTGTAGATTGTTGGCATAAATCTTGTTACACCAAATTCAGTAAGCTTTAAGCTCATTTCTAAAATTGATTCAGGAGAATTATCTTCTGTTCCAAATCCGCCAACACCGTGGATATGCGAGTCAATAAACCCTGGAAGAATATAGTTGTTTTGAGCGTCAATAACGACTGTATCTGAGGGAAATTTCTTTTGGGAGAATCTTTCCATATTAAAAATATCACCAATTCTTCCTTGGTCATTTATAAATATTGCACAGTTTTTTAATTGTGCATATCCAGTAAAAACATTACCGTTTATTAATACCTTGCTCATAAAAGCTCCTAATGTAATTTAAGTATAATTAACTAAATGAATATGGTCAAAGAGTCTTATGCAATAAAGTGAAAAAACAGACTAAAACGTTAGTTATTACACACTTTTATGTATAATCTTTTATCCACGTTTTTGATTTTATTTTGAATATTCCAATAAGAGTTTTGGTTATTTCCTCTATGCCTGTAATAAGGTAAATTGTAGGAAGAGGAAGCTTTAAAAGAAAGACTGATATAAAAACAGCTGGAACGCCAATTAACCAAACACAAATAGTTTCAGCTATAAGGATAAACGCTGTACTTCCACCACCTCTAATTATACCGACTATAACAACGTTTGCTAAAAATTTAATAGGTAAAATAAGAGAGAACGCATAAAGAGATTGTATTATTAAGTTTGATATAGACTTTTCTAGACCAAAAAAGGAAGTTAATAAGGGGGCTGATATCGCTAAAAAAATAGACATTAAAAAACCAAAAGAAAAAGTAATAACAACAAATCTCTTTGCAAAGAGTTGAGCTAATTCATATTCCTTTTCTCCTATTTTATTACCTATCATAATTGAAGAAGCAGCGCTTAATCCCATAGAAACAACAAAGAACAATCCCGTTATTGATTCTGTTACTTGAACAGCAGCTATTGAGGAAGTTCCCATCTTAGAAAAAGCATATTTGTAAGCAACCATACCTAATGCCCAAGTTAGTTCATTTAAGACAATTGGAGAGCTAGCAAAAAAGAATTTTTTAACAAAGGGTTTTGTAAAGTTTATATTTAAGTGTTTAGTAATTCTTAACATCTTGTTTTTCTTTCTATAAGACATACCTATTAATAATGAAAATTCTAACAATCTACTAAAAGCTGTTGAAATTGCAGCACCTTCTACACCTAATTCTGGAAAAGGACCAATTCCAAAGATTAATAAATAATTTCCTACTGTATTAATTGATAAAGCAAAAGTTGCAACAAATAAAGGAAGTTTAGTGTTATGGATGGTTCTAAAAGCTGTCGCATATATATAGCCAACAGTAGAAAAGAAATAACTAAAACTAACAATTTTTAAATATTGAACTCCAAGAGATATTACTTCTTTATCCTCTGCAAAAAAAGACATTATTTGCGTTGGAAAAAAGAAAGAAGAAAGAAAGAAAAGTAAAGAAAATGCAAAACTTGATATAATTGCTAAAATAAAAGATCTTTTAAAGCTGTTTATTTTGTTTGCGCCTAAGAATTGAGACATAAGAACGCTTGCACCACTTCCTAAGCCAAAAGTTAATAAACTGATCAAAAAAAACATTTGATTTGCCAATCCTACAGCAGCAACACTTTCTGCACCAAGTCTTCCTATCATTATTGTATCAACAAAAGAAACTGAATTAATAAGTAGTTGATGAATCATCATTGGAAGGGCTAATTTTAAAAGTTTGCTAAAGAAGGCTTTTTTCTCTGTTAGTACCATTTTCTTAATCTCATAAGTCAAATTAATATCGTATTTATTAATTTCTAACAAGATGATTTGCGAAACATTATAAAAAGAAATATTTAGCTTGTTAGATACA
>CAZHNE010000138.1:0-2621 GCA_964533775.1 uncultured Spirochaetaceae bacterium
GGAGAGGGAAAAGATTTTGTTGAAGCAAGTCTAAAGGGGGGAACATTAACTTTACAGAGATTAAGAGGATACTGGCATTCATCTACAAAAGAGCACTTATAGGTTTTAAATAATGAAAGTTTCTTATCTAACTCTTTTGTGTTGTTTAAGGTGTGTAAATACAATATTTCTTTTAATGTTAGATTTGCTTTAAGACAATATATCTTATCTCTTTCACTTATATTATTTACAAGAGATAAGAGTAATTTATTCTCATACGTCATAACAATATTTAAAAGAAAATAATGACAATTGCCCTAAGTCTTGTTTTTACTTTGGGTTTTTTTCTCTAGATCAAATTTAGAATGATACTTTTTGTATGTATTCTCTAGATCTTTATTACTTAAATGAGTATAAATTTGTGTTGTTTTTATATCACTGTGGCCAAGAAGCTCTTGTACTACTCGTAAATCTGCCCCACCACGCAGTAAATGCGTTGCAAAGCAGTGTCTAAGGGTGTGAACATGAATGTGTACGTTTGCTTTGTAACAGTATATTTCAAGGCGTTTGTTGATGGCCTGTCTTGTTAGCTTATTTCCTCGTCGTCCTAAAAAAATGTGTTGAGTTTTCTTTTTTACTAAATTTCCTCTAGCATTATTAAGATAATAATTTAACTTTTCTTTTGCTACATCCCCAATTGGAACATGTCTCATTTTATCCCTTTTGCCTTGAACTACTAGAAAGTCCTCTTGGTAATTAGGGATTTCTAAATTAATAACTTCACTAACTCTAAGACCACAGCTATAAATTAGCTCAAATAGAGCACTATCTCTTATTGATAAATCATCTTTTAATTCTATAGAATTTAGTAATAAATTTATTTCATCTTCACTTACTACAGAAGGTAGTTTTTTATCTACTTTGATTGAATCAATAATATCAAAAGGGTTGTTTTCTCTATACTTATTTTGAATTAAAAACTTTATAAAGTTTTTTAAAGCACTAAAGTTTTTAGCTTGTGATCGAGATGATAAATCTCTTTCTTGTTTGCTTTTATTAAAGAATGATTCTAAATCTTGGATTGTAAAATTAGAAACATTAAGATTATTAGAAGAAAGATATTCTAAAAAATACCTACTTTGTGAAACATAAACATAGACGGTCGCATCTTGCAACCGCCTTTGATATAATAAATAGTCTCTATATTCTTCAATTAAGAGAGAATTATCTATCATTTATTATTTGAATCCCTTCTTTTTTGGTATCTTAATACAGCGGGTATATTGTAATCATCTGGTTCTCCACCACTTGCTTCTGTACCAATTCTTTGTTGTAAATCTTGCCATCTATTAACTGTAATAGTTGCCATATCTGACTTTTCTTTATTTTCTGAAGTCTCAAATTGTTTACTAGCAGGTTCATCAACCTTTTTAGTTTTGTCAGGTTGCACTGTAAATAAGTGTTCTGCTGTATTTTCATTTGCTTTTTCAAATCCTGTTGCAACTACAGTAACTTTTACTCTATCCCCTAAATCAGGGTTAAAAGATTGTCCTGCTATAATTAGTGCATCTTCTGCACAATTTTCAGTAATTAATTCTACAACATCTTGGTATTCTTGAATTGTAAGAGAATCAGATCCAGCTAAGTTAACTAAAACACTTTTAGCACCGTCTATTGAAGCATTTGCTAATAGTGGGTTACTGATTGCTTGTCGAGCTGCATCTACTCCACGATTCGCACCTTCACCAAAACCAATTCCCATTAGTGCATCGCCCTTACCTTTCATAACTGTTCTAACATCAGCAAAGTCGATATTAATTTCACCTGGTTCGGTAATTAGCTCAGAAACACCTTGAACTCCCATGTATAAAACTTCATCAGCCATTAAAAAGGCTTGTTTTATTGGAGTGTTATTTTCTACTATATTTAATAAATACTGGTTAGGTATAATAATTAAAGTGTCTACTTGAGCTCTTAGTTTTTCTATACCGGCTTGAGCTAGAGCAAGCTTTTTCTTACCTTCAAAAGAAAATGGTGTTGTTACAACTGCTACAGTTAATGCATTTGAAGCTTTTGCTATTTCAGCTACTATTGGGGCTGCACCTGTTCCTGTACCACCACCCATACCAGCTGTTACAAAAACCATATCGCAATCTTCAACTTCATTTCTTATATCTTCTTTACTTTCAATAGCAGCTTTTTCACCAATTTCAGGTATACCACCAGCACCTAACCCTTCAGTTAGTGCTTTTCCTAATGTTATTCGTGTTTCTGCATTTGACCTTTGTAAAGCTTGCATATCTGTGTTCATGGCAACAAAAGAAACTTTATTTAAACCACTAGCTATCATTCGGTTTATAGCATTTCCACCAGCCCCACCGACACCAACAACTTTAATTGTTGTTTCAACAGCCTGGTCTCCAGAAATCATATCTTGCACTTCAAACATTCCAACATCCATATAATCTATCCTTTAATTGTCAAAACAAAGATTTAAAAAACTTTAAAGCTCTGTTTCTAAATGACCCATCTTTTTTGTTACTTTTTCTTCTACCTGAAGAAGACTCTACGTGCTTTTTAGCATTACTTTTTAGCAAACCTAATACTGTAGTATATTGAGGGTTAATATAATTTCTATCTAA
>CAZHNE010000138.1:2721-4963 GCA_964533775.1 uncultured Spirochaetaceae bacterium
TTACTAAAAATTAATGCTATATCATCTGTTACAGAATTACCACCCAAATTTACTCCACCTGTGTAAAGAGGTGTTCCATTTCCATAAACAATTAAATCTGTTGTACCAGAGCCAATGTTAATTAAGATAGTACCCATTTCTTTTTCTTCAGCGGATAATGTTACATCAGCATCAGCTAAGCTTTGAAGTGTAGTTCGTCTAACATTTAAGCCAAGTCTTTGAACACATTTTCTATGGGTTTGGCAAAGCATTGAACTTGCTGTGACAACTAAAACTTTTGTTTCAAGTCGCCTTCCTAACATATCTATTGGGTCTTTAATACCAGATCTACCATCTATTTTAAAATCTTGTACTAATAAATGTACAACTTCTCTATCTGAGGGAAGTTCGAAAGCTTTGGCAACTTCCATACTTCTAATAACATCTTCTTTTTTAATTTCTTGATCAGGATCACTAATTCCAACAACACCTTGGCTTATAGTGCCTTTAATTGATTCTCCACCAACGCCAATTACAACATCACTGATTTCAGTACCAGCTAGTAATTGAGCTTCATTTATTACACTGTTGATAGCTCTAACTGCTTGTTCAATATTTATAATTGAACCATGTAGAACACCTTCACTGGCTCTTTCACAAATACTGTCGACCATAAATTGGTCATCTCGGCCCAGGGAACCAATAACACAACGTATTGTTCCAGAACCAATATCTAAGCCCATCAGCACTTTTTCTCCAGCCAATTACTCACCCTCCCAAAGGCATACTTCTTTCAATAATTGCCTCATGGTATACATCTAATACAGTCTTAATCTCTTTATTAGAGTTTGGTGTATGTGCAAACTCTATAGCTCTTAAGAGTAACTGTTCACAAACTTGCTCACGAACTCTTATCTCTGTATTAGTGTTATCAAATTCTAGCTTAAAGAAGCCAAAACTATTGTTAATATTATTATCGTATTTCACACTACTTATCAAGTAAGAAGAATCATTTAATAGCTCAAGGTTTTTAACAAGAGCATTAAATTTACCTAAATCTGACTTTTTCAGTAACGCTTGTAACACATCATCCTTTATCTCAATTACTATCAAATGAGTATTAATTAAAGATTTGTCTTTATCATCAACTATGCAAATACCATCTTTAGTCAACAGAGCATAAGAATTTTTTTCTATGTTGTTCATTATAGCATTAACTTCGGTTTTTATTAAGCTAATTGTAAGTTTTTTTGTTATAGTTATTTTAACATCTGCTTTTTCGATAAAAGGATTTTTTTCTACTTCTTTTTTAATTTGCTCACAATTGATCTTAAAAATATTTTTATTGTTATATTGATTTAGATATTCTACAACAGTTGGAGGGATATGATTATCCTCAACTTTAACTACAATTGATTTAATATTTAAGTATGGGGAATTAAATAAAGCTATAAAAATTGAAGAAATTCCCATCAAAACTACTATAGAAACTATTGTTATTTTATTTTTTTTAGTCAAAATACAAGTCCTCATAATCAATTATATAATCACTATCACTAGAAGAAGAGTTATCATCCTCTGGGTTTTCTTCTACTAGAATCACATTTTCAGATATTATTTTGTGAACTATTGAAACTAATACTATTGTAAAGAAAAGGTTTGTTCCTCCTTGAGAGAAAAAAGGTAATGGTATTCCTGTAGGTGGAAGCAATGCTGTAACAACCATCATATTAATTATTGCTTGTAAAACAATAGATGTTGTAATGCCAAAAGAAACAAAAGAGAGAAACTTATTTTTTTCATACTCTTCACTTGCTATACCATAACCTATGTGAGCGAAAATAATAAAAAGAACTATAAGTACAACAATTCCAACAAACCCAGCTTCTTCGCCTAAATGAGCAAATATAAAGTCATTTTGTACTTCTGGGAGTCTACCCATTTTATAATATCCACCACCAAAGGACTTTCCAAATAGTCCACCACTTACTATTGCTTCAAGAGAATTATTAATTTGATAATTCAACCCTGAGGGGTCTAAAGAAGGAAAGAGAAAAGAAATTATTCTTTTAATTCTATAACCTTGAGAAAATAAAGCTAAAAAAGCTGGTAAGACTAAAAAAGATCCTATTAGAATTAAAACCCTAAATTTACACCCACAAATCAAAAGTAAAGAAAAAGAAGTTATAATATAAACAATTGTAGTAGAATAATCTTTTTGCAATAAAATTAAAGCAGCATTAAATAAAACAAGAAGAATAGG
>CAZHNE010000139.1:0-4953 GCA_964533775.1 uncultured Spirochaetaceae bacterium
TGACCACTTGGATCTGAACCAAGCGCGTATACCAGTTTCGCCACCTAGGCATTAGGATTATTTTATAACTTTGCTAAAAAATATTATACAAGTAAAACAATATTTTATAACTATAATTAATAGTTTTTTATAAATTTCACTTGATTGAAACCCGTTTGCAATATAGTGTTAGGTTCATGAGTATTAGAGTATTATTCCTAGGGGAAATTGTCGGAAGACCTGGCACTACAGTAATAAAAAAACTATTAAAAGATATAAAAAAAGCTAACAATATAGACTTAGTTATTGCTAACGGAGAAGGGGTTACTAACGGATTTGGAATTGGTAAAAACCATTCAATCATGATCCATAAAGCTGGAGTTGATGTAATAACTGGTGGGGAAAAGATATATTATAAGGTTGATATGGTTGATTTCTTAGATAAAAACAACTTTATTATTCGCCCTGCTAACTACCCTATAAGTAACCCAGGTAAAGGCATAAAGTACCTAACATTAAAAGATAAAAAGATTGCAATAATTAATCTTTTAGGAAATAGTAACTTTCCAAGAACTCACCTATCAAATGCTTTTTTAATTGCTAAATCACTTGTAGAAAAGATATCACCAGATCAAGATATTATCTTAGTACAATTTCATGCATCAACTACTGCTGAAAAGAATACAATGGGATATCTACTAAACGGTAAAGTAGCAGCTGTAATAGGCACTCACTGCAAAGCTATTACAAGTGATAGTAGGATTCTTGATAAAGGAACAGCATATATTACTGATAACGGAATGGTTGGTTCTACTTTAAGTGTTGGAGGACTTGATAGTGAAACAGAAATTAAAAAGTTCACTCATGCAATTCCTCTTAGATCTGCAGAAAGCTGGAACAGACTACAAATGCAAGGCGTTATAGTAGATATTGATGAAGAAACAAATAAAGCTACTAATATAGAGACTTTAATATTAGATTATGAAGTTGAAGAAAAAGAAGTAAAATAAAATGGTAGAAATTGTAGAAGTTGTAAGAATGAATGATGAACTTAGTGTTGAAGTTACGTGTCCAACATCAGGATGTAAATCTTGTAGTGGTCATATGTTCTGTAACGTTAAAGGAAAAACCTTTAGTGTTGAAGTAGATAAAGACTTTGAACAAATAAACCCTGGAGACAAATTAAAAATTTATTTACCACCAGGAAGGACAATTTTCTCTTCATTTGTTACATTAATATTTCCACTCTTATTATTTCCACTATTTTACATTATGCTCCCCAATGCTGGAGAAGGGATAAGGTTCCTTTTTAGTATATTTGGAGTAGCTGTTGGTTTTGCTTTAGCTGGCATATATTTCCATTATAGTAAAAGCAAATATTATCCAAAAGTTGTAGAGAAAGTAAATTAATAAAAATTATAAAACAAACCTATGGGAGGAACTAAATGAGATATAAAATTATAGTAATAACTATATTTATAATTCTTCTTAGTTCCTGTTCTTTTCTAGATGATAAAGAAAAATCGGATATAATAGAACATCCTGATATTATACTCTTAGATGCAACTTATGTTGTTAATAGAGAGGGAAATACAAAGATAAACCTCTCTTCATCTCAAATTGAAATTTTTAATAGAAGAAACTTAACAACTGCCGAGCAATCTACTTTTAACTTTGTTGATGAAAGTGGAAAAGTAATAATTGAAGGCAGCTGTGAAGAAATTAGTATAAACACAAAAACTAACGATGTTGAGCTAAATGGGGATGTTTACTTTAAAATATTAGACCCTGTTTTAGAAATATCTTGTGATAGCTTGAGCTGGTCTAACAAACAAAATATAATTAGCACTAATGATGATGATGTTAATGTAAAAAGTGATGTTGGGTTATTTATTGGTTCTGGATTATCGCTTAATATAGATACTAGATATTTTGAGTTTAAAGAAATAACAAAAGGAGAGCTATATTAAAAATAAACTATATTTTATTTGTATAATTCTATTATTTTCCCCATCTCTCTTTGCCTCCTCTATTAGTTTTAGTGGTGGTTATACAACCCTCTCTATGAGAGAAGGAAATCAACAAATAAGCTTAAGCAATGGGGCTAACGTAAAATTTGATAATGTAGAAATTACAGCTAACAATATTACCCTAAGTGGTGAAAAATATAACAATATAGAATGTGAAGGTAATATTACATTTAAAGATAATGAAAATGAAATTACCCTAAGGTGCTCTTCTCTTAAATATAATAGAGAGAAGAATAATATAGTTATAAACAGTTGGGTTGAAATTGATGATCTTAAAAACAATATTTACTCTACTGCTTCTTACTTAGAGTATGATTTAGAAAACAATATAATCGACCTTTTAGTCGAGGTTAAACTACTCTATAGCGACGAAGCTGAAGTTATGAAATGCAATTGTGATATTTTAAGACTAGACTTAGAAGATAAAAACTTATCCCTTTTAGGAAATTCTAAAGTTGTTTGGCAAGGCAACACATATAAAGCACATGCTATCACCATTAACTTAAATAACAATGATATTTCAATGGACGGTTCTATTGAAGCAGATATTACTACTAAGTAAGCATTTTCATCAAAAAAACTACATTTAACAACATAGTAGTTTTTAAAATAGCATGCTATAATAAATTCAAAACTCATACATTTTGGTGGAACTTTTATGAAACATATCCTTACAATTAAGGACCTAGAAAAGACTTATGGCAAAAAACCTGTTGTTAAAAAAATTTCTTTCTCCATGGAAAGTGGACAAGTAATCGGTCTTCTAGGACCTAATGGAGCTGGTAAAACTACTACATTTTATATGATAGTAGGTTTCATAAAAGCAAATGCAGGTAAGATATTTCTAGATGAAAAAGATATTACAACTCTAGCTATGCACAAAAGAGCAAGAGCTGGTTTATCATATTTACCACAAGAGCCTTCTATTTTTAGAAAACTAAATGTAGAAAACAATATAAAGCTTGTTGTTGAAAACAGAAATGATTTATCTAAAGCTGAAAAACAAGACTTGGTTGAAAAACTTCTAAATGATTTTGGTTTAACTTCTTTAAGAAAACAATTAGGCTATACTCTCTCTGGAGGAGAGAGAAGAAGAACCGAAATAGCTAGAGCTTTAGCTACTAGCCCCCATTTTCTTTTACTTGATGAGCCTTTTGCGGGTATAGATCCAAAAGCGGTTTCTGATATTAAAGTTTTAATCAAAGGATTAAGTCAAAAAGGAATTGGAGTTTTATTAACAGACCACAACGTTAGAGATACTCTAGCAATTACAGATTGCTCTTATATTATTAACAACGGCTCTTTGTTAACTAGTGGAGACAAAGAAACTCTACTAAAACATGAAGAAGCAAGAACTATATATTTCGGAACTACATTTGAGGAGGAACAGTAAAAACAATGGCTTTAAGACTTGAACTTGCAACTAAACAATCATTAACATTATCCCCTCTCATGATTCAAAGACTAGAAACTCTAGCCCTTCCTTTAACAGAACTACAAACTAAAATACAAGAAGCTATTGAAAGTAATCCAGCTCTTGAAATCCCCTCTTCCGTTGAGCAATCTTTAGATAACATTACTAACAAGATGCCTGAAAAATCTAAAAATGATGATTATTCTGATTCTTCTGCTTACGGATCTGACTATCAAGGGGTTTATGATAGCGAAGCAAGTGATAGAAAACAAAAGTTTATAGAAAATACTTTAACTAGCGAAAAAACATTAATGAGTCACTTATTAGATACTCTACACATAGACAATTTAACTCAAGTTGAAAGAGAAATGGGAGAGCTACTAATATCCAATTTAGATTCAACAGGCTTTTATACAAACGACCCTTTATCTTTAATCAATGGAGAAAGTGAAAGTGAAAAGTTAAAGAGTTTAACTTTTAGAGAAAAAGAAGAGTTATTATTCAAAATGGAAAGTATAATACAAACTTATGAACCTATTGGGTGTTGTTGTGTAGATTTTAGACATTCATTATATATTCAAGCTAAAGGCAAGGGCCTAGAAGAAGAACTATTAGAACCATTTAGAAAAATGGTTAATAACGAACTACAAAACATAAGAAGTAAGAAAATAAAAAAAGTTTTAACAAATTTAAAAGTAGATGAAGAAACTTATGAATATATGTTTTCTTTTTTGCAAACCCTTAATCCTTTTCCAGGATCACAATTTGCTAGTGGGTTAAGAGAATATGTTATACCAGACTTATCAATCCATGTTATTGATGGCAAAATTGAATTAGAAACAAGCGCTAGAAACTTACCCAACTTAACTATTAGTAAAGAATTTACTGACCTTGCAAAAGAAGTTGATGATGTAAACACAAAGAAGTATATAAGAGAGCAAACAAGAATAGCTAGAGAATTAATAAACCAAGTTGATATGAGAAATAAAAACTTATTTAAAATTGGTATGGTTTTAATTGAAAGACAAAGTGACTTTTTCTTTAAAGGCCCTCTTTATATAAAACCTCTTACTCAAAAGGAAGTAGCTGTAGAAATGGATGTTCATGAAACAACTGTTTCTCGCTTAGCCACTTCAAAATGGCTTGATTGTGATTGGGGTATTATTCCACTAAAAAACCTTTTCTCTACAGCAGTTGGAGGATCTTCTTCAGATTCAAAAGCTTCAATTAAAGAGAGAATAAAACAAATTATTAGCGAAAACCAAAGTATAGGAGCTAAGCCTTTAAGCGATCAAAAAATTGCAGATCGTCTAAATGAAGAAGGTATAAAAATAGCTAGAAGAACAGTTAATAAATATAGAAAAGAACTAAATATCGACTCAACCTTCTTAAGGTGAGAATGAAAAAACTTAACTTAATGGACAAAGAAAAACTGGGAAGCATACACTCCCCAGCTATAACTTGTTCATATTTTAAAATTATTCTTCATCATCTATTTCTGGAATAATCGTTATTTTTTCCTTTTTATGG
>CAZHNE010000140.1:0-4879 GCA_964533775.1 uncultured Spirochaetaceae bacterium
AGGTTTGTTTCTTTTTTTGTAAGTTTTCTTTGATTTTATTGATAAAATCCTCCTATATTACTTTGAAATTATGATAAAAAAGCAAAACAAAAACTCGGAATTTTAATTTCCGAGTGAGTTAAATATTATATTTAATAAGAAAAGCGATTTACATCAAGATTTTTTTCTTTACCTATGTTGGTAAAAATTGAAAAAACTGTCAACCGCTTATAAAAAATTAAATACACATTAGATTAATTTATCAATTTTTATAAATAATATATAGCAAAGAATTTAAAAGGCAGCCAAATGGCTGCCTAAAAAGAACTTATTTGATTTATTAAGTTCGCTTCTCCCGATCAAAAGGAACACCTAGAGCAGCAGGCTCTTGTTTCTTTTTGTCTCTAGAGAAAGCTAAAGTTAAAATTACTAATACATAAGGTAACATAACCGCAAATTCATATGGGAAGTTGATTCCTTGACCTTGAATTGCTAATTGGAAACTTTGAGCTAAGGAGAAGAGTAAAGCACCCCACATTATCTTAATAGGATCCCAGTGACCAAAGTATACAAGAGCAACAGCAATAAATCCCCTACCAGCAATCATTTCATCACTGTACATTTTTGCTTGACAAAGGGAGAGATAAGCACCAGCTAGACCAGCTAATGCGCCACCTACTGCTAATGCTTGGAATCTTACTCTATTTACATTTATTCCTAAACTATCTGCAGCTCTTGGATAAGTACCAACAGCACGAACTCTTAGGCCCCATGGAGTTTTAAATAAAATATAAACAGATAAAGGAACAAATAAGAATGCTATATATACTAAGATATTGTGTGAAAATAGAATTGGTCCTAATACAGGAATATCAGCCAAAAATGGTATATCTAGTTTATCTATTCCAGGAACACTTTGAGTTCCACCAACAAAATGTCTAAATAAAGTTCCTGCAGTTCCTACACAAAACATTTGCATACCAATACCTGCAATACCTTGTTTAGCTTTAAATGTAATTACAACTAAACCAAAGAATAGTCCTAAAAGGGCTCCAACCCCGGCACCTGCAAGGATCCCAAAAAAGTTAAACACTTCAGGTGTTGGTCCACCTTTTCCTACTGAATACGGGACTAATAATCCAATAAAAGCTCCCATAGCCATAATTCCTTCACAACCTAGGTTAAAAATACCAGATCTTTGGTTAAACATCTCTCCAATACTAGCTAAGAGAAGCGCTACACTAAATGGAATTCCTAAGGCTAAAATATTAACTATAAAATCCATAATTTAAACCTCCTCTTTATGGAACTTTTTCCATACTTTATCCATCAAGTATTTATCATTTAATACTTGTTGGGCTGCAACAATTACTAATATTATAGTGCCTTGTAGAACTTGAACCATATTAGCTGGTACACCAACCATTCTTTGAGTCATATCCGCACCTACTATTAATAATCCAAATAAGAATGAGGCTGGTATAATTCCGGCTGGATGAAGTCCACCAAAAAGTGCGACTACTAAGCCAGAGAAGCCATATCCACTAGTAACACCTTCAATAGCTCTGTGGTGAACTCCTAATATTTCAACACTACCAGCAATTCCAGAAAAAGCTCCTGTAATTACCATTGATATAGCTATAAAGAAAGTAACATTAATACCACCATACCTAGCTGCTTTCTTACTAGCACCAGCCGCACGTAACTTATAGCCAAAAGAGGTTTTCCAAATTACAAGATAAACAACTATTGCTAAAACAAAGACTAAGAAAATTCCGCTATGTAACCTTGTACCCTTAATTAGTCTATTTAACCAAACAGTTTTTTCTAATCTCATAGATTGTGGTGTTCCACTACCCATTGTTAATTCAGCGGGATCAATTAAAGGTCCTCTTAAAAAGAAAGTGTAAAATTGAGCAGCTATGTAGTTTAGCATAACAGTAGAGAGTAATTCACTTACTTGCAATTTAGCTTTTAATATTCCAGGTATAAAGCCCCAAATACCACCACCAATAGCACCAGCGGTCACAATAATAACAATGTTTAAAGGACGAGGAACACTGTGAAAAGCTAAGGCAGCAGCAGTAGAAGTTAATATACCCATAGCCATTTGACCTTCTGCACCAATGTTTATAGTACCTGAGCGGTATGCTACTGTTATACCTAAAGCTATAATAGCTAAGGGTACAGATCGAATTATAACTTCAGTAAATTGAATCTTATTTTTTAAAGGTTCTGTTAAAATTACAGCGTATGTTTTAAAAATATCTGCATTAATAGTAAGTAAAATAATTGAACCTATCATTAAAGTTGCAATAACAGCTAAAAAGATAATTGAAGTTTTATATATAAGTTTAAATCTTTTATTCATGTTTAACTCCTGCCATTAACATACCAATATCACGCCTTGTTGCAGTTTTTGCAGGAAGGACTTTTTGTACATGGCCTTTAAAAATTACTGCAATATTATCAGAAAGATTCATTATCTCGTCTAATTCTTCACTAATTAATAAAATACCAACGCCATTGGCTCTCATCTCAAGTAATTTAGAGTGGATAAACTGAGCAGCTCCCATATCTAATCCTCTTGTAGGGTATACAGCTACTAAAAACTTAGGTTTTCTAGCTATTTCTCTAGCTAAAATAACTTTTTGTATATTTCCCCCTGAAAGAGCACCAGCACTGAGAGATGTATTAACACATCTAATATCGAATTGTTCTCGTAGTTCTTCAGCATTTTTATTAACTTCTTGATTATTAATTAAATGATGGTAAGAAAATCTTTCGTTTTCAATATCTTTTAAAATAAGGTTTTCTTTTATTGAAAAAGAAGGAACAATACCTTCTGTATTTCTGTCTTCTGGAATATAGCCCATTCCCATTTGAATTATTTCAATTGGTGGTCTATTAGCGATGTTTTTATTTAAAAATAAAATTTCACCACCATCTATTTTTTTTAAACCGTTAATTACTTGAGCTAATTCAAGTTGACCGTTTCCTGAAACTCCTGCAAGCCCCATAATTTCACCAGATCTAATTTTTAAATTAAAATCATCAAGTGCTAGATAACCTCTAGAACTTTTAACATTAACATTTGACAATTCTAAAGCATAATCACCAAAATCTGTTTTTTCAACACTCTCAGGCATATTCACTTCTCTACCTGTCATTAATGCTGCAATATCTGAGGAACTGTAATCATGAGTATTACCATAAAATACAATTTTACCATGTCTTAAAATTGCTAGTTTGTTAGAAAGCTCTTTAACTTCTTTTAATTTATGTGAAATAAAGATTATAGGAAGTTTTTTGTTCATAGCTTTTAGCAAAACAATAAGTTCATCAATTTCTTGAGGAGTTAAGGCACTTGTTGGTTCATCAAGAATTAAAAACTTAGCACCTAAACATAAAGTTTTGACTAATTCTACTCTTTGCTGTTCTCCAACAGATAACTGCCAAATATAAGCGTCTGGATCAACAATTAAATCATATTTCTCCCCAATTTCCTTAATTTTATTAACAACTAAGTCCATATCAATCTTAACAACTTTCCAAGCTTGCTTAAGACCTAATGCAATATTTTCCTTAACTGTTAAATTAGGAACTAACATATACCTTTGGTGAACCATACCAATACCACAACAAAAGGAATCATTAGGAGAGGAAAAACAAACCTGTTCTCCATTAATTCTGATACATCCGTTATCACAATTATATAATCCCATTAGAACATTCATCAGTGTTGTTTTACCAGCTCCATTTTCTCCAACTAAAGCAAAGATATCACCATCATTTACTTCAATAGTAACATTATCTAAAGCTTTCATACCTGGAAAGGTTTTAGTAATGTTTTCCATTCTGAGACTTGTAATTTTATTCATAATACACCTTATTAAAAAGGACACCTATAAGATTTATAGATGCCCTTTGATAATTATATTTTATTATAAATTAGAATAGTCTACACTCTTCCAATCTAGAGATTGAGGATTATTAACAAAATACTCAATTTGTTCATTAACTTCAGATACTAAATCATCATCATAAAGGTGAGATAGTTCTTCATTAAAACCAAAGATAAATCCGCCATTGTTGAAGTTTAATGGTATACAGAAACCACCCTTAACATCATTTTGAACGTTTTCTACAAGAGTAATAATTACAGGAGCATAGTCATAAGAAGATGCGGCTATACATTTTTGTTTGCCTTCTTCTGTTTTGATTTGTGCTAAATCTTGACCTAACCACCAAATTTCATCATTAGGATAGTCTGCTGTTGCTCTTAGGGCACCTAAAGCTTGTTGAGATGAACCTGTTAACACATCAACGCCAGATCTAATTTGTGATTGAGCTACTTCACCAGCTTTAATATAGTCTGAGAAAGAACCAGTATGAGCTACCATAATTTCTACATCAGGATTCACACTTTTTGCACCTAAAACAAAGCCTCTGTTATAACGAGCTGCATCACCACCATCAACAGGTCCTACAACACCGAGAAGGTTTTCTTTAGTTAATTTAGCTGCAACCATACCTGATAAAAAGCCAGTTTCTTCACTTTCTGGCATATAAGTAACAACATTATCAGGGCCAATTTCTGCACTTGTTCCAAAAGCAAAAGTTACATCTGGGTACTCGTCAGCCATTTCAATAATTAAATTTTTATATTGAGCTCCGTGACCAATGATAATATCAAAACCATCAGCAACGTATTGTCTAGCTGCAGAGCCAGCATCAACAGGTTTCATCTTTTCACTGTAACCATATTCTATTTCACCAGGCATTCTATTTTGTGCTTCAAGAATACCATCGTGCATAGCTTGACACCAACCTTTGTCATCAATAGTGTTTTCAACTATTAAAGCAACCTTTACTTTCCCATCATCTACTTTTGCTACAG
>CAZHNE010000141.1:0-4859 GCA_964533775.1 uncultured Spirochaetaceae bacterium
GGGAAAAAAAGAATGGCAAATAAAGCACATCAACTCTTCCAATTGAAACGCGAGCGTTTTCTAAATACATATCCCCATTATTAAGTAGAGCAATTTTACTTGCACTAATTGATGAATAGGCTGTTTTGGGATTTGTTGTTATAAATCCATCTTTTAAGATTAAAGAGTTGTTTTGATTGTTGAGAGTTAGAAGAGAAGATGTTGCATTAAAAACAACACTTTCTCCTTCTGAGTTTTTTCTTTCCGTGAATATACTACCACCTGAAACAAGAATAGTATTTGATAACCAATTAAGTGTAACTATTTCACCACTTATATCTTGAGAAAGGATGTTTTTATCATCTTTTCCTGAAGAGTAATTAACATTTCCTAAGGCAGCTAATTTAGAATTTTTTATATCAATAACTATTGTTTCAGCGGTAAGAGTTTTTTCTTCATCACCTTTTTTAAATATGATAAGGACATTTCCTGATAAAAGTATTATTTCTTCTTCACCACTTATACTTTTTAAAGAATTAGCATTTTTAATTTGAAAAGATATATCTGATTCACTTTCTTCAATCGTTATTACTTCTTTATCTTCCTCTTGATCTTGATTTACCATTAAAGCTTTTGTTAATTGCTCAATCATTGTATCTCTAGAATTATCACAATCAATATTACGTAAGGCACACATTAGAGACAACTCTTTATTACTTGCCTCTTGTAAACTTATTAAGGCTAAATTGCTCGCAAGTAAGGTAGAGAAAGATAAAATAATTATAAAAAGTAAAAGGGTAAATCTTTTCATAACTTAGCTTAGCATTTGCCTCAAGAATTGTCCTGTATAAGATTTTTTATTTTTAGAAATCTCTTCAGGGGTTCCTGTTGCTACAACCATTCCACCTCCATCTCCACCATCGGGACCTAAGTCAATTATATAGTCTGCTGTTTTAATAACATCTAAATTATGTTCAATTAGCACAACAGTATTTCCACCATCTACCAATCTATTTAATACTTTAACTAGTAATTTAACATCTGCAAAATGAAGCCCTGTTGTAGGTTCATCAAGAATATATAAAGTTTTTCCTGTATTTGTCTTAGAAAGTTCAAGGGATAATTTAACTCTTTGAGCTTCACCTCCACTAAGTGTTAAGGCACTTTGTCCTAATTTTAAATAACCTAGGCCAACACTATCTAAAGTATCTAGTTTTCTTCTTATTTTATTTATTGGCTTAAAGAATTCTTTTGCTTCTTCAACAGTCATATCTAAAACATCATATATGTTTTTTCCCTTATACCTTACTGATAGTGTTTCAGTGTTGTATCTCTTCCCGTGACAAACATCACAAGTAACAAAAACGTCTGGTAAAAAGTGCATTTCAATCTTATTGTTCCCATCTCCATTACAGTTCTCACATCTTCCCCCGGGAACATTAAATGAGAATCTGCCACTTTTATAGCCTCTTGCTTTTGATTCAGGAAGGGATGCAAACAAATCTCTTATTGGTGTAAAAGCTCCAACATAAGTAGCTGGGTTTGATCTTGGGGTTCTGCCTATTGGACTTTGATCGATATTTATTAACTTATCAATATTTTCATAACCTAAGATTTTAGTATATCCGTCGTAGTTAAAGTTTTTACCGTTTAGTTTTCTCTTTAAAGATGGGACAACAACTTCATTTAAAAGGGTAGATTTACCACTTCCCGATACTCCAGTTATTACAACTAAGTCTCCTAAAGGTATATCTACATCAAGACTTAGTAAATTGTTTTTACTAGCCCCTTCTATGCGAATTGTCGTGCCATTTCCTTTTCTTCTCTTTTTTGGAACTGAAATTTGTTGTTTTTTTGATAAAAACTGACCTGTAATTGACTTTGGATTTAGCTCAATTTCTTCTGGAGTACCCTCCGCAATTACATAACCGCCATGAACTCCGGCTCCTGGGCCTAAATCAACAACATAATCAGCTTCTCTAATAGTTGCTTCATCATGTTCAACAACAATTACAGTATTTCCAATATCTCTTAATCTTTTTAAGGAGTTAATTAACTTTTCATTATCTTTTTGATGCAAGCCAATTGAGGGCTCATCTAGCACATACATTACACCAGTTAAAGCTGAACCTATTTGTGTTGCAAGTCTTATTCTCTGAGCTTCTCCACCACTTAGCGTCCCACTATTTCTATCTAGTGTTAAGTATGATAAACCAACATTATTAAGAAAAGTTAAACGATTGTTAATTTCTTTTAATACTTCTTTTGCAATACTACTCTCAGTTTCATTTAGTTTAAGGTTGTTAAAGAAAACTAAACTGTCTTTTATTGAATATGAAGTTACTTCCATAATATTCTTATCACCAATAAAAATATTTAAAGCATCTTCTCTTAAGCGTTTACCATGGCACGAATGGCAAGTTTTATGTGATTTAAAAGAATCATACCAAGTTCTCATATGCATGCTTCCAGTTTGGTAATATCTTCTTTGTAATTCTTTTATAACACCTTCATACTTTTTCACTACGATTTTCTTTGAATTACCTCTAGAGCTATAGCTTATTGGTATTTCTTTATCATAACCGTATAAAATAATATCTAATATTTTCTTTGGCAATCTTTCTATTGGCGTGTTTAATGAAAAATTAAGAGCTTGTGAAAGAGAATAGAATAACGCTTTGTTCCAATTAGCTTCTGGATTATGTGTTTTTATACCATGCTCTTTAATGCTCAATGACGGATCTGGGATAATTAAATCTATATCAAATTCACTTACAATTCCCAGTCCCTTACAAGTGGGACACGCTCCATATGGGTTGTTAAAAGAAAACAATCTTGGCTCTAAATCTGCAAATGTAATTCCACAGTGAGGACAGCTGTTTCTTTGTGAGTATACTTCATCTTTTTCTATATTTAAATTATCTTCTTTGGTGATAAAAGTAACTTTAACCAAACCATTAGTCATTTCAATTGCAGTTTCAAGAGAATCAGAGAGTCTTGTTCTATTTTCTTTATTTAAAATTAACCTATCAACAACTATATCAATATCATGCTTAAAATTTTTATCAACTTGAACTACATCATCAAGCATACGCATTTCATTATCGATTTTAGCTCTTTGGAAACCAGCATTTCTAGCATCTTCAAAAACTTTTTTATATTCCCCTTTTCTGCCTCTAGCAACAGGAGCGCTAATTATTAATCTTGTTTCATCGTCCCTTGAATAAATAGCATCGATAATTTGATCAATGCTCATTTCTGTTATTTCTCGTTTACAAATTGGACAATATGGTTTTCCAATTCTAGCCCATAACAATCGATAATAATCGTAGATCTCTGTTATAGTACCTACTATTGATCTTGGATTTTTATTTGTAGATTTTTGCTCAATTGCAATAGATGGGGAAAGCCCTTCAATATATTCTACAGCAGGTTTTTCTAAACGACCTAAAAACTGTCTAGCATAAGCTGATAAGCTTTCAACATAACGTCTTTGCCCTTCTGCAAAAATTGTATCAAAAGCTAAAGAACTTTTACCACTTCCACTTAATCCACTTACTACTATTAATTTATTTTTTTCTAGTGTTAAATCAATTGATTTTAAATTGTGCTCACTAGCACCTTTAATAATTAATTTATTATTCGCCATTAATTGCCTCTAATAACGCCTTTTTTGCATTTTGTGCATGGACTTCTAAGCTCAACTTTCCTTTTTCATACAAAAAGACCTTATTGCCAATACCAGTTACTGCAAAATCAGCTTCCTTTGCTTCTCCAGGACCATTTACCTGACATCCCATAATTGCAACTGAAATATTTTTATCAAGTTTTAATAATTCAGGTTCAATTTCTTTTAGGAATCCTATAGAATCAAAGGAGTTTCGTCCACATCTAGGACAACTAATTATTCTTACACCAGTATTTCTAAGACCTAAAGTTCTTAATATTTCAACACCAGCGAAAACTTCATCTTCAATATCTCCAGTAATAGAGATTCTCATAGTATCCCCAATGCCTTGCTTTAATAAGTTACCTAATACCCAAGTAGATCGTGCTACAGAAGAAACAACAGAACCAGCTTCTGTAACCCCTATATGTACAGGGTAATTTGATGTTTTTGCTAGCCTTTCATTTGCTATTCTTGTTTCTTCAAGACTTGTAGATTTTAAAGAAACTACAGTGTTATAAAAGTTTAATTCTTCAAACCATTCTAAATATTTGTAAGCATTTTCAACCATTATAGTTGTTTTGTCTCCCGTACCTCTTGGCAATGAGCCTGAATTTAAACCAATTCTAATAGCAGCACCTTTATCCCTAGCCGCTCTTACAACTTCATCAACCTTCCATCTTACGCCAATGTTTCCTGGATTAATTCTAATTTTACTAAAACCACACTCTAGTGCAGCTAAAGCCATTTTAAAGTCAAAATGAATATCTGCAACTAATGGCATCGAGGAGCGCTCAATTAAATATTTAAAGGCTTTTTTATCATCATTTGAAGGATAAGAAAACCGCATGATATCACAACCCATTAATGATAAACCATTCATTCTAGAAAGAAGATTATCTAAGTCCTCTACTCTTGAGGGTACGGGGCTATCATACATAGTTTGTATAGTTATAGGATGGCCTTTCCCTATTTTAATATCTTTAACTGTTGCTACAATAGGTTCACTCATATTATTTCCTTATTCACATATTTAAATATATGTTATTATTCCTTCTCATTTAACAAAGGTATCATCAGTTTTTCTATAATTGGTAACTGTAAAGATACATAGCTTAATAACTTGGAATATTTTCTTTGATTAACTTTTTTTAAGTATTTTTTTAATCTAATTAACAATTCTGAGGAAAAGTCAAAACAATTTATAATAAAT
>CAZHNE010000142.1:0-4798 GCA_964533775.1 uncultured Spirochaetaceae bacterium
AAAGCAGTTTTCTAATAAAAGCAAATCCCTAATGCTTTACAACTAATATATTAGTATGTTAGAATAGTCAGTAGAACAAGATTAGGAGGAAGTATGAAATTAAATTTATCCGAATTAAAAAACAAGGAACAATGGGTTAACAAAGGTTATCAACTATCTTCATATGATAGAGATACAATGGTAAAAAACACTTTAGAAAATCCGAAGTGGGTTCATTTTGGTGCTGGAAATATATTTAGAGGTTTCCCAGCTACATTAATGCAAGATTTATTAGAGAGAAAAATTGCAGATACTGGAATTATAGTTTCTGAAGGATTTGACTTTGAAATTATTGATAAAATTTATGCTCCACATGATAATTTAACTTTATTAGTTACTTTAAATGCAGATGGATCAATTGATAAGAAAGTTATTGACAGTTTAGCAGCTTCATATAAATGTTCACCTAAGTTTAAGGAAGATTGGGCAAATCTACAAAAAACATTTGCTGCAAAATCACTTCAAATGGTTTCTTTAACTATAACAGAGAAAGGATACTCTTTAGTTGATTCAAATAATAATTATTTTAAAATTGCTTTAGAAGATTTTGAAGCAGGATTAGAAAACTCAAAACTATTTTTATCAAACTTAACAGCTCTTGTTTATCATAGATATAAAACAGTTAACTGGCCTCTAGCCTTAGTTAGCATGGACAACTGTTCTCATAATGGAGAAAAGTTAGAAATGGCAATGAAAACAATTGCAACAAAATGGGTAGAAAACAAATTTGTTGAAGAAAATTTCTTAACATACTTAGATAAGAAAGTTTCCTTCCCTATTACTATGATTGATAAAATAACACCTAGACCAGATCCTTCAGTTGTTGAGATGCTTAAAAAAGATGGTTTTGAAGATACTGAAATAGTTGTAACCGATAAAAACACTTGGATTGCCTCATTTGTAAATGCTGAAAAGCCAGAATATCTAGTTATCCAAGATGATTTTCCAAATGGTAGATTACCTTTAGAAAAAAGTGGCGTTTTCTTTACAGATGTTGATACAGTAAACAAGGTTGAAAAAATGAAGGTTAGCACTTGTTTAAACCCTTTACATACAACTTTAGCTATTTTTGGTTGTTTATTATCCTACTCTTTAATCTCAGAAGAAATGAAAGATCCTCAACTAAAAAAATTAGTTGAAATAATTGGGTACGAAGAAGGGATGAAAGTTGTTGTTGATCCAAAAATTATTAATCCAAAAGATTTTATTGATGAAGTATTGAATGTTAGATTCCCTAACCCATTTATGCCTGATACACCTCAAAGGATAGCAAGTGATACTAGTCAAAAGCTATCAATTAGATTTGGTGAAACAATTAAGGCTTATGCAAAGAGCGATACTTTAGATGTGAAAGATTTAAAATTCATTCCATTAGTATATGCTGGATGGTTAAGATACTTGATGGGAATTAACGATGATGGAGAATCTTTTGAATTGTCACCTGACCCATTATTAGAAGTAGTAATGCCTTACGTTTCATCTATTAAATTAGGTGATAGCGGGCCTTTTGAAGAGCAACTAAAGCCTTTATTAGAAAACGATAAAATCTTTGGTGTCAATCTTTATGAAGTTGGACTAAGCGATTTAGTATTATTATACTTTAGTGAACTTATTGAAGGTAAAGGTGCTATTAGAAAAACATTGAAAAAGTATTTAGACTAATAGAATACTAATAGAATAAAAAACATCTCCAAATAAAGTAGGAGATGTTTTTTTAATGGTTTATTCTAAATTATAATGAGAGTTTTTTAGGCTTACCTTTAAGAGTAAAAAAGTTAGGGTATTCTTCAGTTAAAGCACTAATTTCACTATCTATTTTATTTAAATGAGTCTTTAGAATAGATTTAATCTTTTTTTCATCTTTGCTTTTTAGAGCTTCAACAATTTTATAGTGCTGTTGTATTAAAGCTTCTTTATCATCTTTATGCTTAAAAGATAAAAAACGAACCCTATCATAATTAACACATCTTTTATCTATGATTTTCCAGCATTCTCTTTTGTCTATCAAATCAAAAGTGATTTTATGAAAAGCAATGTCAGATATAAAAAAATCATAATAATCAGTACTATTTTTTTCTTTTTCTTGGTCTTTGATAGCTTCAAGATATTTTGTTATATCTTTTTCTGTAATTATTGTAAAAGCTTTTATTAAAGCCTTTTCTTCTAAACTACTTCTCAAAAACTTTTCTTCTTCAACTAAGTGCAAATCAATTAATGAAACCTGAGTACCGCGCTGAGGATAAATATCAACAAGACCGTCTGCTGACAACTTTATAATAGCATCTCTTACTGGAGATCTACTAACTTTTAGCTGATCACAAAGTTTGTTTATTTTTAACTCTTGTCCTGGTAAAAACTGTAATGACAAAATTTCTTTTCTTAAAATATTGAAAATCTCATCACTAGCGGTACTTCGAAGATTTCTGGGCATTTTTTATTCCTTATTTGTTACATTTTCTAATAGCTTCAATTAACCCATTGATATAAGTTGCTCCAAGAGCTCTATCATATAGTCCATATCCTGGCATAGCTTTTTCACCCCAAATCATTCTACCATGATCTGGTCTAATTGGGCCTTTAAAGTCTATATCATATAGTGCTTTTACAATTTCATAAAGGTCGAAAGAACCATCGCTTGATAAGTGGGCTGCTTCTTCAAATTCACCTGGCGCATAGTGATGTAAATTTCTCACATGAGCAAAATGAACTCTACCAGCAAGAGATCTTATCATATCAGGTAAATCATTGTCTGGGTTTGTTCCATAAGAACCTGCACAAAATGTTACTCCAGAAAAAGGTGCATCAACAGCTTTCATTAATTTTAAGATTCTTTCTTTTGAAGTAATGATTCTTGGTAAATTAAATACAGGCCAAGCTGGATCATCTGGGTGAATAGCCATTTTAATATCATACTTTTCACAAACAGGTTGAATTGCTTTTAAGAAATAAACAAGGTTGTCAAAAAGCTTGTCTTCATCAACATCTTTATATGTTTCAAAAAGTTCTTGAACATGAGCTAGTCTTTCTGGCTCCCAACCGGGCATTTCAAAACCTTCTGAAGATTCATTTGTACTATCAAAGAAATCTTTTGGATCAATAGTATCAATTACCTTTTGGTTGTAAGCTAAAACAGTAGAACCGTCAGGTCTCTCTTTAGCTAAATCAGTTCTTGTCCAGTCAAATACCGGCATAAAGTTATAACAAACTAATTTTACATCTTGTTTTCCAAGATTCTCAAGAGTTTCAATATAGTTTGCAATATACTTTTCTCTATCGGGACTTCCAATTTTAATTGAGTCATGTATATTAACAGATTCAATTCCAGAAAGGTTTAATCCTGAATCTTCAATTTCTTTTTTTAATTTGCCAATTGCTTCATAACTCCAAACTTCTCCCGCAGGTACATCGTACAGCATTGATATAACACCAGTTACACCAGGGATTTGTTTAATTTGTTGTAAGGTAACGGTATCATGTTTTGATCCGAACCATCTTAGGGTCATTTCCATTTTATTCCTCCATATCTTTTATTATAATTGTATTCTAACATACTAATATATTAGTTGTAAAGGTTAAAGAACTGTAACAAAATCAAATAATGCAAAATCAAAAGATACTTTGTTAATTTCATTGTAAAATATTTCTAGATAAAGTCACTAATCTTATAAAAAGAAACGTAACTTTTATTATATTGTATTCAAAGTTCTAAAAAAGTTGCTAAATATACCATTTATGACTATAATAAGTTGAATATTTCAAACAAATTAAATACAAAAAGGGGAAATTAGAATGAGAAAAATAATTGACATGTCGCACGCGATTGAACCAAGCCTATCAAACAAACAATTTATATTAAAAAAAGAAGTTGATAAAAATGATTATAAGGGAGCAAAACTTCCAGAAAATCATGATTTTACTTCCCATACGATTACGATGGTAACTCATCAAGGAACACATATTGAAGCTCCTTGCCATGTTCAGAAAAATGGAATGGATATTTCTCAAATACCTTTAGATACTTTATGTGGTGAGGCTGTTATTCTGGATTTAACCAACTTAGAACCGAAAAAAGAAATTACCGTCGATCAAGTCAAACAAGCTGCTGAAAAAGTTGGAGGAATAAAGGAAGGTGACATTGTTTTTTGTAACTTAGGTTATTCTCATCTTTTTGGAACACCAGAATATTTTATTACACCACACTTTAGTACCGATAGTATAAATTGGTTAGTAAGTGTTGGAATGAAACTAATGGGGGTAGATATAAAAGACATTGAACTAGAATTTGACACTCCACATGTAAACCACCATATTATATTCGATAAAAATATACCTTTAGTTGAAAATTTAACCGGGTTTGACAAACTGTCAAAAAACAGAATTCAAGTATATGTATTTCCAATCGCTGTTAGAAATTTAGAATCCTTTCCGGTAAGAGTGGTTGCAATTGAAGAAGATTAATTCTTTAAATAGTCTTAAAAAAAAGCAAACAGCAGAAGCAATGTTATTTCATCCACTTTTGCTGTTTTATTGATAATATAAAAACTTAAAGAATATCAATTAAGTTTTATTGTGCATCCTATATTTTTATAGCTATTTAATTCTATAAAAAATCTTTTCTATTACATTAGAGATGGTATAGCTAAGGTCAATGAAGGTATGAAAGTTATAGCGAGTAGTACAACTATCATAATAGAATAGAACGGTAACATACTCTTAGTAGCCTCTTCTATACTAATTTTACCTATCGCAGAACCTACAA
>CAZHNE010000143.1:0-4767 GCA_964533775.1 uncultured Spirochaetaceae bacterium
TTTTCTATTTTTCTTTTTGGATTGTTTGATAAATAGTCTTCAAGATCTCCACCATTAGTACTTAGCATAGCCAAGGCTTTGGCACTGTCTAAGACAGAGCCTCCGCCAATGCCCACTATAATAGAAGTATCTTTTATTTTGTTGAACATAGAGTTAATATCACTTGTTCTTGGATTTGGTTTAACCTCATCTAAAATAAGAACATCAATAATATTTTTCATATCTGCTAAAAGTTTATTTTTTTCCTGTATAGGTGCATTATCAACAACGAAAGTAATGTGTTTGAAATTAGAATCTAGTTCTAAACATTCATCAAAAAGCTTTTTAGCATTGAGTGAGTCAGTTTGAACTATTTGTACAGGGTTGTCTAACAAGTTCCTGTTTGTTATATCTTTCATTACTTGAAATTCTCCTTTTCAATTTCTACTACTTGGTTAAAAGCATTTGTTAAGAAATCTGTTTTAAATTCCATTTTTTCTAAGAATTTTCTACTTAACCAACCATCAACAATTTCGGTTGCTACAAAAGGAGCTGTTATCCAGCCACCTAGGGTAATAACATTTGCATTATTTACTATTTTAGCTCTTTCACCACTAAAGATAGAATCAACAACGCAAGCGTAAACCCCTTTGAATTTGTTTGCTACAATGGCCATACCTTGACCTGTACCACAAACTAAAATACCTTTGTCTGCTTCTTTGTTTTGAATAGCTTTTGCTACTTTGGGAGCTTGCTCAAAGTATGGTTTTGGATGATCTTTGTCTTCAATACCAAAATCTAATACTTCATAACCTTTTTCAATTAAGAAATCCTTAATTGCTACTTTTAAATCATAACCACTTAAATCACTTGCAATTGCAATTTTCATAAAATTTGCCTCTCCTATTTCTTTAACATAGCCTTAGCTTGTTTATATATTTCTTCAGCCGTTAGTTTGTAATATTCTTTTAAATAATCTAAAGTACCAACTTGGCCAAACTCTTCTTGAACACCCACCATTCTCATTTTTGTTGGTCTTTCAATGGAAAGTAGATTGCTTATCGCACTTCCAAGACCAGTGCCAGCTTGATGGTTTTCTGCACTAATAATGTTATTAGTTTTACTTGCATAATGTAGTAATAACTCTTTATCTAAAGGTTTAACTGTAATTGGGTCTATTACTGCTGCGCTAATACCTATCTTTTTTAACATTTGAGCAGCTTTTAATGCTTCAGGAACCATTACAAAGCCAAGAGCGACTATAGTTACGTCAGTGCCGTCAACTAAAACTTTTCCTTTACCGATTTCAAACTCTTCATCCTTATTGTAAATAGTTGAAGCGCCTTTTCTGTGTAGTCTCATATAAGTAGATCCATAGTGATCAATTAAGTTAAGAATTGTTTTTTCTAAGCTAACTGAATCACAAGGTTCAGCTATAATCAAATCTGATACTGTTTGCATTATGCCTAAATCTTCAAAAGGCATGTGAGTTCCACCGTTAAATGCTGCTGTAACACCAGGATCTGTTCCTACTAACTTTACATTAAGTTTTGCATAATTAGCAGAAAGGAAGAATTGATCAAAAGCCCTTCTACTTGCAAAGCATGCAAATGTTGCTGCAAATGGGATTTTTCCCATAGCTGATAGACCTGCACTAACTCCAATTAGGTTTGCCTCTGCAACACCCACATCTACAAATCGGTTAGGGTAAGCTTGTTTAAACCCTAAAGTACCAGTTGCATTCATTAAGTCAGCTTCTACAACCATAATTTTATCATTTGTTTTTGCAACATCTATTAAAGTCTTTGTATATATTTCTCTCATGTCCATAATATTAATTCTCCTCTCTTAATGCATCGATTGCTTCTTGAGCAGTCTCAAGTGTTAAAGGCATATTATGATTTGATGCTTTGTTTTCAGCAAAAGCAGCACCTTTACCTTTAATAGTATCTAAGATAATCATATTAGGTTTATCGGTTGATTTTTTAGCTAACTGTATTTTGTTATAAATTTCTTCTATGTTATGGCCATCACATCTAAATACATTCCAACCAAATGTTCTCCATTTGCCTTCAATATCTCCTAAGTCCATAATTAAATTAGTTGGTCCATCAATTTGAAACTTATTGTAGTCAGTAAAAGCAATGAGGCGATTAAGTTTATAGTGAGAAGCAAACATCCCAGCTTCCCAGTTTTGTCCTTCGTTAGTCTCTCCATCTCCAATAATTGCATATGTGTAATTATCTATGTTATCAATTTTGCAAGAAAGAGCCATTCCACAAGCTACAGATAAACCTTGTCCTAAACTACCTGTGGACATATCAACACCTGGTGTTTTAGTTCTATCTGCATGGGAAGGGAGATTAGTTCCACCTAAATTTAAAGTCTTTAGCCATTCCATTGGAAAGAAACCTTTTAAAGCAAGGGCTGAATAAAGAGCAGGCCCTGCATGACCTTTTGAAAGAACGAGCAAATCTCTACCAACCATTTTGGGATCTTTTGGATCTATATTCATTTCTTTAAAATATAATAAAGTTAATATCTCTACTACAGATAAAGAACCTCCAACATGCCCAACACCAAGATGAGCTATTGTTTCTAAAGTTTTTATTCTAACTTCTTTAGCTTCTTTATATAATTGTTGAAGCTCAGTTTTTGTAATCATGTTATCCTACCTTTATTACTTTCTTATTGAAAATAATACGTTTAAAACTGGATTTTGTAAAGGGAAAACTTTTAAAAAGATAACTTTATTATTGAAAGTAAGTAAAAAACCTTTATAATGTAAAATAAATGTGTTACAAATAAACAGTTAACTAATTCTAGGAGAGAGAGATGGTAAAAAATGTAATGAGAGCTAGTGATATTAGAACACACAATATAAGTATGGTATTAGCTGAGATTTATAAGAGTAGGGGAGAAGGTATTTCTCAGTCCTCTCTTGTTAATTTAACAGGTTTAAAAGCTCCAACCTTATTTAGAATTTTTACCGAGTTAGAAAAAAGAGGTTTAATTCAACCGATAAAGAAAGAAGTTAAAGAAGAAGGAAAGAAAGGAAGAAAACCTCTTTTTTATACAGTTAATGAATCAAGTCTTTACTCTATAGCGGTAGAGTTTTGGGCTGGTGTTATTTTAATTGGTTTATTTAATTTTAAATTAACAAGAATTGCTTCAGTTGCTCTTTCTATAGAAGAAGATTTAGATATAAATGAAGTTGTTAGTACAATTAGTTTTAACATAAATGCCCTTATAAAAGAGCATAGTATTGATAGAGAAAAGATTGCAGGTGTTTCTGTAGCAGCTCCTGGTTGTGTTAATATTGAAAAGGGAATTGTTATTGATTATCCTAGAATTAAGGGACTAACTCATTACCCTCTTTCTGATGTATTAGAAGAGAGTTTAGGTTTGTTTGTAACAGTCCATAACAACTGTTCTGCCTTAGCATATGGCGAATACCTATATGGTGATTATACTGATCCAAAGGGCTTGTTTACCTTCCTTCTTAGACGTGGTGTAAATGGTGCTTTAGTTAGTGAAAATGGTATTTACATTACACCAGACAGTGTCACACTTGAAACAGGCCATATTCCAATTAGTTTTGATGGCCCTGTATGTACTTGTAAAGGAATAGGCTGTCTTCAAGCTTATTTACTAGATTTAGATATAGATCCTAAAACTCCTCTTTTCTCTTCTCTAGAAAAAAAGATTTTAGAGGGCGATGAAGAAGCTTTTAAAATACTTGATAAGGCAGCTGAGTATTTATCAGTTGGAATAAGAAACTTGAAGATTTTATTAACTCCTTCTACTATTTTAATAGAATGCTCTAGTGATGTTGTAGCTAAAGAGTTAGCTAAAAGAATAATAGAAAGAACAGAGAAATTAGCCCAGGATGGAGTAATATCTCCTATTAAAATATATGGAAAAGAGTATTCTTCAATAACAACACAGTTAGGTGCTGTTGAGATCTTGATGAATCATTATTTTAGCAAATAAAAGATAAATAAGACTAATTATCCCCCTTTTCACTCTTTTAAGGGTGAAAAATGTTGACTTATTAGTCTTTATATTGTTTACTTTCAGTAAGAAATAAAACAAGCAGGAGGGTTTTATGAAGCATAAAGTTTCTTTAGGTATAGTTTGTTTGGCTCGAAAGACTTTTGATTATAAAGCTGCAGAAGATTTATATAAGGGTATATTAAAGGACGTTGACAAAATTGAAAACGTTGAGTGGACTATTATAGAAGAGTTAGTCATTGAAAAAGATGAAGGGGAAGCGGCTGCTAAAATGCTTGCTACTAAAAACCTAGATGGTATTGTTTGTATAAGTGGTACTTTCCACTTAGGCCATTTAGCTTTATTAATTAAAAGGCATTGCGATATTCCTTTCCTTCTTTGGGGCCTTCCTGAACTTCCATACAACGGTGGTAGAATTAGACTTAATAGTGTTTGTGGTGTTAACTTAAATGCGTCCAACCTCTATAAGAGTGGATTTGATGATTATCAAGTGTGGATTGATTCAAAGATCAATGAAGATTGGATTGATGCTATAAGAGTTATTAGAGCTTTAAACAATAGTCATGTTGGTATTATAGGATTTAGAGCTGATGGCTTTTTTAACGTTGGTGTTCAAGATAATCATGTGTTTGAAAACACTGGTGCTATTGTAGATCATTATGAACTTTCTGATGTTATTAATTATGGAGTTGATGAAAAGGATGTAATAGAGAGAAAGAAGCAAGTAAAGAAGATATTTGATTGCTCTGGTATAACTGAAGATCAAGTTGATAA
>CAZHNE010000144.1:0-4729 GCA_964533775.1 uncultured Spirochaetaceae bacterium
AAGCTTAACAAATGTTAACTATTTAGATTATTCGTTTTATACGGATTCAGGATATAGAATAGTTCACAAAAGAAGAGACAAAATAAGTAATCATTCTTTATAATTTTGCTCAGAGGAGTTAATCTAGCTTTTGAGGTTAGCAATAAAACTACTAATTTAGCAAAAAAGAAGTATAATACATATGAAATTTAGTTTTTATTATGGGGAGTATTTATGTCTCAGAGTAGTTCTATTAAAGAAAAAATTATTAGCGATAAACAATTTCCATTTAATTTCTTTAATTCTAGAAAGAATAAAAAAACCAATGAGTTTTTACATTATCATGATTGCTTAGAAATAAATTTTGTTGTTAATGGAAGCGGTGTTAATTTAATAGATAATTCAAGCTATGTAATGAAGAAAGGTGATTTGTTTATTATAAATAATTTATCACATCACATGGCTATCTCAAATAAAAATCTAGAAATGAAAATTATAACTTTTAATCCTGATCTTATTTTTATAAATGATATAAAAAACTATGATTACTTAAAACCTTTCTATATAAAAGACGTTGTTTACAAAAATAAAATATTTTTATTAGATGAAGAAAAAGAAATTGTTGAAAAATTATTTCAAAGAATTGAAAAAGAATGGAATAGCAAACAAATCGGGTTTCAATTATTCATTAGAGCCCAGCTTATGGAATTATTAGCCATTATATACAGAAATTTGAAATCAAATGAAGAATCTGGTGCTGTTTTAAAAGAACAGTTAAATTATGAAAAAATCAGGAATTCTGTTGAATATTTAAATCAAAATTATAAAGAAGATATCTCTTTAGAGGATTTAGCGAGTATGTCAAATATGAGTAGAAATTACTTTTGTACTTTCTTTAAGCAAGTTATGAAAATGACAACAATTGAATATATTGATTTAATTAGAATAAACAAAGCCACTCTATTATTAAAAACAACTTCAAAATCTATTTTAGAAATCGCAGGTGAAAGTGGTTATAATAATTTATCTAGTTTTAATGTAGCTTTTAAGAAAATCATAAAAGAAAGCCCAAGAAATTATAGGAAAATGCTTTAACAATCGTAATATTCCAATAGTTTATCATAATTTCAAACAAGATATCCCTTTTTTTTTAGTTTATAATTTAAATTGTTATAGTGGATTTAATAACTAGGAGAAATTAAAAATGATTAAAAAAGCAATGGATTGTAAGTTAAATTTAAAACCTTTAATGGGTGTTTTAGTGCACAGTGGTTTTTGGGAAGGTCCATGTAGAGGTGGTATTAAAGAAGAAATGATGCCCGAAGCAGAGATGAAAAAAGCAAGAGATAACTATAAAAAATGCAAAGAGGTATTAACCAAATTAGAACCTGAAGTAAATGTATTAGAGCCTGTTTTTGTGCCATATAACGAAACTTTTGTAGTTGCTGATGATATTCTTGAAGAAATAAATAAAGATTTATACCAAACTGATGTTGTCATGGTATTAAATCAAAGAATACCGAAAATAGAAAGACTTAATAAGCCTGTAATTTCTTATACTCATGCAGTTAGTGGTGCTGATACTTGTGCCTATTTACGATCAATTGGTAAAGAAGGTTATTATGCAATAGATCTTCCTGAATTAAATGCGCTCTTACATAAATTATGGACTAGAAAAGCATTAGCTAATACTAGAGCCTTAATTTTAACAGCTGGAGATGTACCAACTTGGGGATTATTAAGTAATATTAAAGATTATGAAAAATTAAGAAATAAATATGGCGTAGAAATTATTAAAAAGCCTTTTACTGATATTTTTAAATATATGGATAAAATAACTGACGAAGAAGCTAAAACATTAAGAGACACCTTATTAAACAATTCTAAAGAAAATAGAATTATTAAAGAATATTTTATCAATGATATAAAGTATTATTTGGCAGCAAAAGAAATGCTTGATTTTTATGGTTGTAATGCATTTTCAACAGCATGTGTAGAACTTTGTGTAACTCAAATACCTCAACAAAGAAAGTTTGTACCATGTGTAGCACATACTTTATTTAAAGATGAAAAAATTCCAAGTGGTTGTGAAGAAGATTTAAATGCTTTAATGGCAATGTTAGTAACTATGTATACAGCAAAACGTCCAGCTTTCATGGGTAATCCTCTATATGAAAATGATGAAGTGATTTCACTACATCATTCTGTTCCTTGTTTAAAAATGAATGGTTTTGATAAAGAAGACTTAGAATATAGTATTTATAGTTTTACAGGACAAAATTTTGGAGGTAAAATCCAAATCGATTTTGCTCAAAATGAAAGCGAAAAAGTAACAATTTGTAGATTTGATCCAACAGCAGAAAAAATGTTATTAAAGACTGGTGAAGTACTAAAGAGTGAATATACTGATTATTATTGTAGCCCCTATTATTATATTAAAGTAGAAGATGCAAGAAAGTACATTCATAACATAATGGATTTTGGCCATCACCAAGTTTTAATTTTTGGTGATTACACTAAAGAGTTAGAAGATCTTGCAGATTTAATGAAATTTAAAATAGTAAAAGGCTAAGACTCAATTGGTACTAATCTTAAAATAATGTGGCCTCTGTTAATTTTTTTTTAAGGGCAATGATGCGAAAAAAGAAAAAATTGTTTTAAAGCGTAAAGCTAATAGCTAGCTTTACGTTACAGGGTTCTATCTCAGTTATTAATAAGTGTTAAAATATTATTACTCAACTTTCATCCTTATGGCTCTTATTACACAAATGTTTAAAATAAAAATTAATAAAATTTTTATCTCTTCAGTAATTTGAAAACATAACGAATAGAGCTTGCAATTAGAACAAATTGGTACTATTTAGGTTAAAAACAAACAAACTAGTGCTGCAAAATCTTCCACTATGAAAAATAAAAGTAAAATAAATGTTGACAAACTCGTAAAGCATGGTACTATGCAATTCAAGCAACCGGTTGCGTAAAGAATTATTCTAGTTTGATATATTTATTATTAAAGTATGATTAAACACTTTAAAGTTAGCTTTCTAAATTCTTTAAGTGAGCAATCGATTGCGTATAACAAGTGAGGACGTTTAAATGACAATTTATGATTTAGCAAATATAGCTGGAGTTTCAGCAAGCACTATTTCACGAGTTATAAATAATAAACCTGGGGTATCAGCTGAAAAAAGAGAGCAAATACTTAAGCTCATTGAGCAAAATAAATTCCACTTAAACACAATGGCTAGAGGATTATCAACAAACGTTACTAAAATGATTGGTATTTTAATATCTGATATTAGAAATACTCACTACACAGAGTTGGCTTACGTTGTTGAAACTTATCTTCAAAAAAATGGATATTGCTCAATAATTATTAATACAGGTGTAACACATGAAGATATGAATGTTGCAATGAAGGTGTTAAAGCAAAGAAAAGTTGATGGAGTTATTTTAATTGGATCTATTTTTCAAAATGATTTTATTAAAACTGAAATTGCAATTAATTTTAATCATCTTCCAGTTGTTATTGCTAATGGGAATATAGATTTACCTAATGTTTATAGTGTACTTGTAGATGAATATAAAGGAATGATGGATTGTGTCGATTTGTTATATAAACGTGGTTATAAAAAGTTAGCCTATATTGGTAACCCTTATACAGCAAGTAATAAACTAAAAGAAAAAGGTTTTATTGACGGAGTTGTTAAAAATGGTAACACCCCCATTGTAGAGATTATAACAACTAAAACACTTGGAGAAGTTAATTTTGAGCCTGTTAAACTTTTAATTGAAAAACATGAGGATATTGATGGAATTATTTGTGTAAACGATTTTGTTGCAGCAGAAACTTTAAATTATATGCAAAGTATTGGCAAAAGAGTACCTCAAGAATTGGGTGTAATTGGTATAAACAACGATAAGCACTGTGAAATAACATGTCCTAAACTTACCTCTCTAGATAACCAAATGAGAGAAACTGGTTTAATGACCGCTTCTATATTAGTAGATGTTTTAGCAGGTAAAGAAAAAATAAGCAAAGTAATGCTTCTCTCAAAGATTGTAATAAGAGAGAGCATAAATAAATAAACTATAAAAAATATTAATAGTTGTAGATACAAGGAGTATTTAATGAAATTAAACGGGAATTTAAAAGTAACCGACTTAACAAAGGTTTTAGATCCTGCAACCGAATCTAGACGATGTAACTTGTTTAGATTTAATACAGGCGGACCAATACCAGACTTTCATACAAATATGGATATTACAAGTCATTTAGGCACCCACGTAGAATGTCCCTACCACCATCATGATGATTGGCCTGATGTACAAGCTCTTCCTTTAACAAATTTCATGGGTAGATGTAGATATGTAAATATTGATCATCTAGAGCCAAATACTCATATAAGTGGTGCTGATTTAGATAAAGCAAGCGAAGGTAGAATTCAAGAAGGTGATGTTGTAATTATTGACTCTCCTTATAAAATACCTCCTTTTACTGAAAAAACTAATACTAAAGAAGACAAAAGACTTTTTATTGGAGAAGAATCAGCAAATTGGTTTAGGGACAAAAAAGTTAAATGTGTTGGTTTTGGTGATGGTGTTTCAATTGAAAATTGTAACGAAGATGTTTGCATTTTCCACGATATTCTTATGGCTGAAGATATTACTTTTATTGAAGTTTTAGAAAACTTAGAACAATTAACAAGTGATACTTTCTTTATTTCTTTTGCCCCACTCCCAATTAAAG